>NZ_JBAXHI010000004.1:0-174672 GCF_037138995.1 Candidatus Chlorohelix sp.
CCGCGCCGATAGAACCGGATGAGCAAGGGCGAATGTGGAGCGAGGAATTGGAAAGCTGGCTGATAGAGGACGGTGGGTATTTGCGCCTATACGACCACACCGGGGCGATGCGTCTAACCAAAGGGGAAGCGGAGGAAGTTGGTCGAAAGGTGGAATACCAACGCGCCGAAGTAGCCCAACAAAAGGCAGAGAGAGAACGGTTGGAGAAAGAAGCGGCGTGGGCAAAGCTGCGGGAGTTGGGAATAGACCCTGAGAAGTTGTAGTCTTGATTTCAAAATGCTTTCGCGAAAACAATGAGAGCTATTTTCCCTCTAACCATAGCGACATTGCAGTATTTACCGTGCGGTATTGTGTATTAGCGGAAAGGCTTCCCTACTTTGGATTCCGGGCAGATACAGGCTTTACTGGAGAGTGGCGAAACCACCACCGTCGAATTCAAGTTGAATACCCCGCGTCCCAGCGAACTTGCCGAACAGCTGTGCGGTTTTGCTAACTCACCATTGGGCAACTCGTCCCGGTTATCTCCATGTTGTATGGCGCATTGACCGTCCCGATACCACCAACGACACTCTAGGCTTCCGTTGCGCCCGAAATCCTTAACTAACCGAGGGGGGTTTTGGCAGGAACACCCACGCCGCGAGGGTAAATAGCAGGGGTAGGCGCGATTTTCTGCGCGACAATCAGCCTACGTCCGCTGTTATCTTCACCGGGTAGGTCAAAGATGGGGGTTTGGCGCAAGCGTCCCCCTAGTTTCGGTACAACCGGCGCGCCCGCTTTTAATTCTTCAAACAGGTTGCCCTTCTTGGGGGCAATGAATAACCCGCCCACCTTGCACAACGGCAAGCAATATTCCGACAATACGTTGAGAGCCGCTACCGCCCGCCCGGTAGCAATCTGGTATCTTTGGCGATGCGCCGAGTTTTGCCCCAATTCTTCGGCACGCCCGTTAATTATCTGCACCTCGCGCAACTGTAATTTTCCCACCAGATGCGTTAAAAAAGCGGTTTTCTTACCAACCGAATCGGACAGAGTTAATTTCAAGCCGGGATAGAGAATTTTTAGCGGCAAACCGGGGAAGCCTGCACCCGCGCCAATATCCACCAACGCCGCATTGTTCAGGTCTAGGGTAAAACCGGGAGGGTCGCCACGCAATCGAGGGCTGGCAAGCGTGAGGGAATCGAGAAAGTGCTTTAACTGCACCTCCTCGTAGGCAATGATGGCGGTTAAGTTAATACGCTCGTTCCAATCCACTAACGTTTCATAATACAACTGGAAACGAGCAAGTTGCTCCTCTGTCAATTCGATGTTGAGCAGCGAACGCGCCCCGGAAACTAGCAAATCGAGTGTCATCGGCAATCAGGCTTTGATGGTCGCGACAAGTTTGTCGAGCGGCACGCTAAATTGCTCACGAGTTAGCAGATTTTTGACGTTCACTTCACCTCGCGCCAATTCTTCGGGGGCAAGAATAACCGCGAAATGCGCCCCACAACCGCTGGCAGCTTTCAGTTGCTTACCCAAATCATGATTGAGCAGATTAAGCTCGGTTTTCAAGCCCGCTTCGCGCAATATAGTAGCCGCCTTAATAGACTCAGGACGCTCTGCCGCCGAGTATTGGGCCACATAAACGTCAATTTGGCGGGGCAAAGTCGGCATTTTGCCAATCTGAGTCAGCATTTCTTCCATCACCACATCACTGAAGGCAATACCCACGCCCGCGAGAGGCTGTCCACCCACCGCATTTACCAGATTATCATAGCGTCCGCCACCCATGATAGCGCGGGTAAAGCGTTTGGTGGCATCCCACACCTCAAAGACCGTTCCGGTGTAGTAGAGCAAACCTCGCACAATGCTAGGGTCAAACTCCAGCAATTCGGCGTAACCGTACTGTGTGGCTTTCTCCCAGAACTCCTCTAACGGCTTGAAGCCGCTAAAATCGCGACTGCGTAGGCGAGCTTCCAATCCTTCAACCTGTTGCTCATTTAGTCCCACTTCCAGCAGGTTGGCGCGAAAGGCTTCGGGCTTAATCTTTTCGATGCGGTCTATCCAGCGATATACCTGTTCTTTCAAGCTCAAATCAACGCCAAGACTGTGAAGTAATTCTTCCAAATAGTAGCGGTTGCTGACCCGCACCTTTATATCCTGCTTGTCCAGCCCTACCGCTCGCATAATATCAATTACCACCGCCATAATCTCGGCATCGGCATCAATGCTGTCCACGCCCAAAATATCAACGTTATATTGGTAAAATTCGCGCTTGCGCCCGCGTTGCGCCCGTTCATGCCGCCAAATATTGGGAATGGTGTACCAGCGAATGGGCTTGCGTAATTCGTTCTGTTTTGCGGCTACCATCCGCGCCAGAGTCGGGGTCATTTCGGGGCGAATTGCTACTCTATCGCCGCCTTTGGTCTCGAAAGTATAGGTTTGTTCGTTTACCAGTTCTTCGCCCGATTTGGCAGCGAAAAGCTCGAACGGTTCGAGAAAGGGCCCATCAAATTCCTCGTAGCCGTAGCGTTCGGAAACTTCGCGGCAAAGGTTGAACAGCCAATTTCGCCAGCGCATTTTATCGGGGTAAAAATCACGCGTGCCTTCCAGATTTTTTATTGTAACTTTGGTCGCCATTATTCTACTTTTCTAGTTCGATTATATTTTTACAAAATGGGGGGTTTCGCGCAGTTCTCTCAAATCCTTTGCGCCGATACAAAACATCGCCACCCGCAGTTCGCGAACAAGTTGCTCAATTACCGCTTCTACCGCTTCACTCGATTCTTCCGCCGCTTTGAGAAAGGGCATTGCCAAGCCTGCCACATCACCTCCCAGCGCGATAATTTTTGCTACATCCACGCCGTTGCGTATCCCGCCGCTACCGATTACGGTCGCCTTTGGCGCAGTTTCTCGCGCCCAGATTACACTTTGTGAGGTAGGGATACCCCAATCGGCGAAATTCCCGGCGGTGTTGCGCTCAATCTGTCGTTTGTTCCTAAATTTTTCAACCTCACTCCAACTTGTGCCGCCGCTACCCGCTATATCAAATCCGCTTACGCCGACACCATAAAGTTTGCGGCACACTTCCCGTGAAAGCCCGTTGCCTACCTCTTTGATGATAACCGGAATATTGTGTTTTGCCAGAGCTTCGCACATTTCACCGATTTTCCCCAACAAACCCTTGAAATTGGTATTTCCGGCAGGTTGTACCGCTTCTTGCAGGGCGTTAAGGTGCAAATAAAGCGCGTCCGCTTCTAGCATCCGCACCGCCGCAAGGCATTGTTCCAGTCCATAGCCGTAGTTTAGCTGCACCGCGCCGATATTGGCAAGCAAGGGTATATTGGGGGCAAGCTCACGAATAGCATAGCTGTAGCGCAAGGCGGCATCCTCGATAGCGGCACGCTGCGAACCAACCCCCATCGCCACGCCCCATTTTTCGGCTGCCAACGCCAAATTGCGATTAATTCGCGCCGCCCAATCCGCGCCCCCGGTCATCGAGCTTATGAGTATAGGGGCGTTAACCTTGCGCCCGAATAGTTCAAGCGAAATATCCACCTCTGCCAAGTCTATTTCCGGCAAAGCCTGATGTATAAAGCGATAGCTTTCCAAACCCGCGCTAATTCCTTTTGCCTGCACGTCTTCATACAAACAAATCCGCAAGTGTTCAACTTTTCGTTCGCTGGTTGCCAGCGCTTCACTCTCAGTAGCAGACATATAATAATCACTCCACACTAAAAAGGATACACAGGGTTAGGAAATTATATTCCATCCTGTGTATCCTGTACACCCGTTTTTACTATATAAATTGGGTTTTCTCGAAATTGATACCGCAACCCACCTAGTTAAGGGTGGCTGGCAAGCCTTTGGCAAGTTCTGGGTATAATTCGCGTATTCGGTCGGCTATTCCAAGCGCATTGAGCTTAAGTTTTTCGCGTATCAAAGATTGCGGTCCATGATCGATAAAGCTGTCAGGTATTCCCAAACGCCTTACCGTCACATTCTGCATATTTTTCTGCTCTAACAGTTCCAGCAAGCCGGTACCAAAACCGCCAATTAATGAGCCTTCCTCAACGGTAACGATTCGAGTGTGGCGACGCGCTAAGTCAAGCAATAATTCTTCATCCAGAGGCTTGGCGAAACGGGCATTGATTACTTCCGCCTCCACGCCATGCTCTGCCAAAAGAGTAGCGGCTTCGAGCGCGGGATATACTTCCGAGCCGTATGCCACAATTGCTAGGTCGCCACCCTGCCGCAACACTTCCCCCTTACCGATGGGTAAAGCCTTAAACTCGCCATCCATTGCTACCCCATAGCCCGCGCCACGGGGATAACGCACTGCAACAGGTCCAAGCCCGTAGTTTACAGCGGTATAAAGCATATGCTGCAATTCGTTCTCGTCTTTGGGAGCCATCAAGACGATATTGGGCAAGCAGCGCAAATAGGAAATATCTAGCGTACCCTGATGAGTACGCCCGTCATCTCCCACTAACCCTGCGCGATCCATTGCAAATACAACCGGTAAGTTCTGGATACAGCAGTCGTGTACAATCTGGTCGAAAGCACGCTGCAAGAACGAACTATAGATTGCGGCAACCGGCTTGATGCCCTCACAGGCAAGCCCTGCCGCGAAAGTTACCCCGTGCTGCTCTGCAATACCCACATCAAAGAAACGCTCAGGGAAACGCTTGGCAAAATCAAGCAGCCCGGTGCCTTCGGTCATAGCGGCGGTAATCGCTACCACCTTGGGGTCTTTTTCGGCAATCTTGCACATAGTATCGCCGAAAACTTTATCATAATTGGGCGCGGTAGTAGCAGGAGTCACGCTCAGTTTGTTGCTGCGAGCATGATAATCAATTCGACCTTGCACACTGGCTTCTGCTTCAGCCCAGCCTTTACCCTTAACAGTAATGGCATGTATAAAAACGGGCAGTCGGGTTTTGCGAGCCAATTCAAAAGTTTCAATCAGGAGTTCTATATCGTGTCCATCTACCGGACCTAACCCAATAAAGCCCAGTTCTTCCCAGATAGTGCTTGGCACTACCAAATCTTTAAACCCGCGTTTAACCCGCTTCGCCAGATTGACCATCTCTCCGCCCATCGGCAATTTATTTAAAGCATGTTCAGCTTCATCCTTTGCATGCAAATACATCGGGTCTGCGCGAACTCTGTCAAGATACTTTGAAAGAGCGCCTACATTCTTAGAAATACTCATCTCGTTATCGTTCAATACTACGATAAAAGGAGATTTGTGAGTTCCGGCGTTGTTGAGCGCCTCAAACGCCATGCCACCAGTCAACGCCCCGTCTCCGATAATAGCAATCACATCATAGTCTTCGCCCTTGAGGTCGCGACCCATCGCCATGCCAAAAGCGGCGGAAATAGAAGTGCTGGCATGCCCTGCCCCAAACGAGTCATGCACGCTTTCTTCTCGGCTCAAGAAACCGCTCAAGCCCTCATACTGACGAATAGTATCGAAGCGGTCATATCGCCCCGTCAGCAGTTTGTGAGGATAAGCCTGATGCCCAGTATCCCAGACTAGTTTGTCGCGAGGGCTGTTAAACACATAGTGCATTGCTATTGAAAGCTCAATAGCACCAAAATTGCTGGCGAAATGACCGCCTGTTTTAAAAACTGTCGATTGAATAGCGGAGCGCAACTCATCAGCCAGTTCTTTGAGTTCGGCAATTGAAAACTGTTTAATGTCGGAGGGATCTTTAATCTTAGATAGATACCCGCTCATTAACTCACCACCTTACCTATTTTGAGGAAATTTAACATCGTGGATTGATTTTATTGCCGTATCGAACGTTTGTCAACTTTTTAACATTCAATACATTCTAAACGAATATAATCCAGACTCTGAACTACTTTCTACATTTTTTAAACTTTAAGATAAAAGAAAGTGGGTTTATTTCTGCCCATCAGTTGTTAGCGGCAAAGCTACCGCTTTAGAAGCGACAGAAGAAGCGGATTTCGTTTCAGAAGGAAGCTTCCACAGCGCCCATAAATTTAGCGCCCACAGCCCAAAGGTGGCAAAGAAGCGATAACTGCTGCCGAGCTTTTCCAGCCCTACCGCGTCGGTGAAGAAAAATTCGTTGTGCCCGCCGTAAGCCAGCACAGCATAGACCAAACCAAATAGCATCAAGCGAGTGCGCGACTCTGTGGTTTTACTTAACGCCGCCGCCAGCGCTACAAACGCGACTAGCCCCGGTACAATATAGTGCATCCAGCTAAAGGGCGATGTCCATAATGCTACTACCGTTAACGCGCCAAGCATTAGTTGGTGAGACAATTCGTTACCGCCACGCGCCCGCCACACTACTAGCATAGTCAAGGCAAAAGCGAATACTGATACCAAATAGCCGATGGGAGCAAGCCCGGCAGGATAGGGAGTGGTAAAATCGCCGTGTACTTCCGGCGCAACCACGCGCCCCATAAATCCCCAGAAAGATTGGTTAGTGATGCCCAATTCGGGCGCGTTTACATTCCACATTGCGCGGGTAAAATAGAACCACCAATTATCCCAGCCAACCACCGGAATGGTCAAGGCGTTAACCAAAGCCGCGCCCACCGCCAAACCAAGAAAGCCGCGCCACCTCCGCTCAATCAGGAAGAATACTCCCGATACGGCTGGCAGCAATTTAACCAAAACCGGAATAGAAAGAGCGAATCCCGCCAAAGTATCCCGCTTTTGCTTAACCCATAGCGCGGTCAATGCCAGCCCAAACAGAATCAGGTTATTTTGCTGACCATAGGCAATAGTTTCGGCGAATTGTCCAAAGCCAAGTGTCAGAAATAGAACTGTCGCCCACATCTTCTTGCCGGGTACAAAAGCGTTGAAAATTTTCATGAGAATCAGAACAGTGGGCAACAGCAATAATTCGTTAGCCAGTCGCCACCAAAAGATAGCCGAAGGAATATCGCGCCCAAACAACCACACTAGTGGCTCATAAAATAAGGCGAACGCCGGAGAGGAGCGTATTGCTCTACCCGGAGCAGCGCCCATTTCATCAATGAGATATAAAGCGCGTTGCCCATCTTGCGCGTCTAGCAAGGCGCGGTAGTAATTGCGGAAGTCTGCGCCACGATAAAGGTTCTGGTCAAATACATACCAATGAGTATAAACATATAGGGCTGCCGCCACACCCAGAAATGTCCACATAAATACCTTCTCAAAACGAGAACGCGCCAACAAATAAACTCCAAGGGAGAGCAATAACGCCGCGTTATATGCTATAAATGAAAGCGTATTGGAGTTCTGCAAATCCCATGGCATGCGCCCGAAAAGCAGTTGCGCCCACGGCATACCCGCCAGCAAAGTTGCGGCATATAGCAGTGGAGCAGGCAAGCAGGGCGCGGCGGCAGCAAACTTACCGGATAGCCACAACAACAACCATGCCAGCGGTAGCAAAGCTGCCCAAGACGCATAAAAAGGTTCTGCCCCTTCCTGCCAAAATAATAGGCTTGCTACCAACGTTGCGCTCGCGCCCGCTTCCAAAGCCAACCGTATCGCATTTCGCCTTGTGAATAGCCCGGCTATAGCCCATACACTCAGCGTGATAATTGCCAACAAAAGCGGACGGACGCATAGCCCTAGCCAGTCTTTCCAACCAAAAGCAGCATAATCCGGCTGAAAGGTAAGGTTCAGCATGATTGCAGAAAGTTGGCGCGTGTCCCCCTTACCCGGTTGATAAGCTTCTAGGGTTTCAAAGCGTAGGCGCGGTTTCTCGAAATCAGGAATCAGGTTGGCAGGGATTTGGAAAATGAGTTTACTACCCTCAAACAGCCCTATCAGTTCGTAAGCACCGATTCTGGCAGTGTTCGTTCCGTTCAGGCTGTAAACGTTCAGAGTTGTACCAATTTTATCGGGAGCGCGATCGGGGCGCGGGGCGGTAGCCAGCAAAGTAGCTTTAAGAGGGATAGACTCAAGCGTCCAAGGGAGGCGCAAAACCGCTTCCTTGCCAATCCAGCGATAGGTGGAATCTTCACCGGGGCGTTTTTCAGGATTATAAAAGCCGTCATTATCAACCTGAAAATATAATTGGTCAATCCGGTCATCCGCGCCAAAATCAATTACAAAGGCAGGGCGCACCAATTCAGCCGCCAATGCCGCACATAGCGCCACCAGCGCAATAAGTAAAACTTGTAGGGGAAGACTGAGTTTCATGCTACGTTACCGGACAGGAGGCATATAGGGTGCGCTCCATGAGGGGCTTTTATGCACATGCACCACTTGCCATTGACCATCACGTTTGAGCATCACCCGTGTTTCGTGATGGCTAGAAGTAGTCACGCCAAGCGCGGTTCCGGTAGTTTGCAAAAGAGTATAACTAGCGATAGCCGTATCCCCATAAAGTTGTAGGCGCAAGTTGCAAAGGTCAAAGCGGGTATGGGGCTTCTCAGTTGAGGCGGCTTCTCCGCTAACCTGCGCTTGAAAATTTGTGCCACGCCGGGCGGCTTCATTCATTATAAAGTAGTGAAAATCCAGCCCATCTATACGATGAGGCATTATATACCATTCGTAAAGTGAAAGGTCGGGACTGGTGGTAGCAGCATAAGTGGCAGTATCATTTTCCATGATAGCCTTGATATGATTTTGCAAAAAATCGAGAGCTTCTTTTTCTTCGGCGGTTTGGCTCATAATCTCTTTCTCTATTTTTTGCGAAGAGCCGCAGCGCTATAACGAGCTTCCGCGTTCCACAACAGCCAACTTGCTATTAACTTGTTATTTGTTGCCACATCTTCCGTTGCCTGAATTTCAGCGCGTACTTCGACAGGGCTATAGGTTGTACCTTCTGCGCTAAAATCCTGCAACCAAGGGCGCATTTGGGCGCGTTTTCCCTCCAGTTTGGTGCGGGCATAGGTCAGGCTTTTATTTATTACCTCATAGGGTTGGGCGGCAGGGCTGGCAAAGCCAAAACTGTTAGCCCCAAAATAGCTTGGGAAAAGCACCGGAGAAATATAATCCACCTGATCGGCAATCTGGGTTATATCCTGCCCAATACCGAGATCACCACTTTCTAAAACACTCTGCCCCATCACCTCCACCGAAACAAAAACCCCCAACTTGTTTAGTTGCAAGTTTGCTTCTTTCAGGAAACCGCTTATGGTCAAAACCCGCGATTCGGTATTGCTGGAACGTCCGTAATCAATATCGGTTAGTTGCCCGGAAGAAGGAAATTGTACAAAGGCGAACTGGATTTCATCGAAACCGGAAATTGCTGCCTCTCTGGCAAGGTCAATATTATAATTCCAAACCTCTTTTAAATAAGGATTTGCCCAGTTAAAACGCGCTGAATCCGCCCACAATTTGCCGGTACTGCGGCTTTTGATAGCCCATTCCGGCTTAACATCGGTTAGGCTGCCGTCTTGAAACACCGAAATACGGGCGATGGTATATATATCTTTTTCTTTCAGGCTTTTCACTACCGCAGGTAAATTGGAGATTTTCCCTTTACCTTCAGGCACAAGTCGCGCCAATGGGTTTTTACTGTCGAAGTAAGTCCAGCCGTTAGAATCTTTCAAATCTATAACAACTGTATTCAACTCGGTGACGGAAATCAGGTTCAGAATATTCTGGAAATTTGCCCCATCGGCAACTACCGCCGCCCGCAGATACACGCCCTTAACCACAAGATTCTGAACGGTTACATCCTGTGTTTGAGTACGCTTGAATGGTACAGTGGCAGGTTTATACCCAGCGGCTTTAACTACCAGTTGTCCTTCTTCCGGCGCATCATCAATGACATAAGAACCGTCCGAATCCGTCAACACATTTTTGTCAGCGGAGGTGACGCTGGCATGCACAAGCGGTTTCCCCTGCGGGTCTTTCACAATACCGCGCAGAGTTTTGGGGCGCAAAGTTATTTCAAGCGAAGCAGACGGGTTAGTATTGACTTTTTCAGGACGGTAATAGTTTGCAGACACATTTAGCGTGAGGTTATCGGTAGCTTTATCAAAGCTAAAACTACCATCAAGGTCGGTAAGAGCGTTAAGAGTATCACTAATCGAGGCGGTTCGTGCTAAGCGCTGGTCATTTTCCAACAGAACAGTTGCACCTACAACGGGCTTACCGCTGTAAGCATCTAATACTTTCCCGCTAACGGGCTTAATAATCTGGTTTTTGAAAAAGAAGATTGCGCCAAAACAGAGACCTGCCACTAGCAGATATATAAGAAAAGGAGTGCGCGTCGGTTCTGGCGGTAGATAGCTCAAACCGCGTCGGCGGCGCCTCATAAGAATAAGACCTCCTAGTTGCGTTGAGCGGATGGTAAAACAGTGGTTGAATACTTTCCGGAAGCGTTCCAAAGAATCCAGCCAGATGCGCCGTTAGTGGTTGCTGCTTCTATCTGCGCTTTGACCCTCTCAGGTGTATGCTTCACCGGAGCAAGCGCGAAATCTTCGAGCCATGGGCGATAGCGTGCTACCGTTGCTATTTTTTCCTCAATAAGATTTGAGATTTTGCCGCTACGGGCGACAATTTCACCGGGGTAGTTACCCACCGGTCCGGGGAATTTTGTTAGGTCAAGTGTACCGTTCTGGAAGTGAGTAGCATAAACCATCGGGCAAATGTAATCTGCCAGCATAACTAGGTTATTATATTGCTGCCCAATACCCACATCATCGGCTAACCATAGGCTATAGCCGAATACATCCAGCGAAAAATAAGTATCGGTATAGCGTAACGCATCATAAGCTTTGCTGACAGTGCGTTCAATAACGCTGGTACGCATCTTTTCGTTTTCCATCTTGCCCAACACCGACCACGAAAGCCCTTTGCCGTAATCTACATCTGCCAGTTTACCGTCGGTGGGGAAGCGAATATAGTCGAACTGCACTTCGTCAAAACCAAGCCCAGCGATTTCTTTAGCAATTTCCACATTATAATCACCCACTTCGGGTATAAGCGGGTTGGGCCAGACTAGCTCACTTAGGTCTTTCCAAGGTTGCCCGGTATTGCGGTTACGGAGCGCCCATTCCGGCTTAGCTTTGGCAAGCGCCGGGTCCCGATAGACTACCATACGAGCTACTACATAAAGACCCGCTTTATGAGCATCGTCTAGCAGTTTGGGAACATCAATCAAATCTTTGCGGAGAAATCCATTTACATCATAGGTTAGCCCTAACTGGTTAGCAAGGGAATTTTTGCTATCGTATAAGAGCTTGCCGGTATCATCGTGTTTCATATCTACCACGATGGCATTTATTTTGCCTTGCCGTGCCAATTCAAGAAAGGGGGTAAAAAGCTCAGCATAGTTGGGCTTGAGGGCAAAGATGCCCGGTACTTCAACACCCTGAAACTTGAACGGTACAAGCTTAATATCAGCTTTAGCGACTTGCTCTACCGGAAAGGTCTGGATTTTATAGCCGGGAGCGCGTACTTTAAGTTGAACCCCTGCACCACGCGGGGCATCATTCATATTAAATTTGCCGTTTCTATCACCAGATACACTGCTGCCACTACCTGCGGCGGTGGAGCTTCCCACGATAGAAATGTAGGTATTTGGCACACCCTTGCCGGTTTCGGCATCCAAAATCTGCCCACTGAGAACGGTTGAACGCACCGAAAGGGTGACAACTGAATCTAGGCTGTTGAGGTCTATCGGCACTTCCACCTTTTCGTAGCCGATAAGCTGAACTTTTAGCTTCTCATTAGGGGTAATACGCGAGAAGGTAAAACGCCCTTCCTCATCCGTGATGACGCTACCAAGGCTGGTGGATTGCACTAAACGAGCGGCAAGCGGTTTCTGGGTATCGGTATCTATAAGCTGCCCATTGAGAGTATTGGGCTTGAGTTCCATTGAGAAGGTGGTTTGTTTGCTGGATAAAGCGGCAGGGATATAACCTGGTGCGACCACATTTATAGGACTCTGTGGAAGCGATTGAGTTATTGTAAATGTGCCGCTATAATCTACTTCAGCCAATTTATTATTGCCTGACATTATAGTAGCACTTAGAACCGGAGAGCCTGTAACAGAATCGAGAATCTTGCCCGTAATCAAAGTCTTTGTGACTTTTCCGGGTTCGGAGCGATTGAAGAAAAATGGTATAACGAACTGCGATAACAAAAAGAGAACAGTTACCACTCCCAGACCGGCGGCTATTGTCATACCTCCCGGTCCAAGCATATTGGTTCTTTTTCTACTCAATGTTAGAGTTCCTCCATAGTATTATGTGCGCTGTATCTCAACTGATTGCACTTGATATAACCCAGAAAACACTCGTGCAACATCGTAAGATTCAATCTAAATCTATTTTCGTTACACAGAGCAATAATTAAGTCATATTAAAGCAGCGTATGAAGGACTGTCAAGTTTTTATAGCTGACAGGTTCAGAAAAGCAAGAAAAAAAAATAGACGCTATGATTCAATCCTTAATTATTTTTTTTAATCTCTCCCTAATAATTTCAAGGTCAAAATGACCTATTCTACAACGGAATAATTGTGCAAAGATAATTAGATTATGGTAATCTTTCCCATAATTCATACAATCATAGGGATTGGTTAGTATTATATCCCACGCTGTCGAGAGAAAGAATGCCGGGTTACGCAACCGGCTCCGAATTAAGTAAACCCACGCTTCATTAATAGTTAGTTAGTTATGTGCTGGTTTAAACCTTAATAGCTCGGGGGAGACAATGTCTGCTTTGATTACTGCCTACCTTGCTGATGCTGGTGGCGCTGCTGTGGCAACCATTCTGGCTGATAGTGGCAAGGGTTTCGATTTAGTTACACTTGGACGTAATATTGTTAATGGACTAACGTTTGGTAGCATTTATGCGTTGGTTGCGCTTAGTATTGTACTGATTTACAAATCTTCTGATGTGGTTAACTTCGGAACAGCCGAAATGGGTATGTTCGCCACTTTTGTGTGTTTCTCATCCCTTAGTGTTTTAGTTGGGCGGGTAGGCAATAATCCATTACCGGAAACCATCGGATTGGGCAATTACCTGCTTGCCATTGTTGCAACACTGGTTTTCGCCGGTTTATTAGGCTTGATGATTGAGCGTATTCTATTGCGCCCTCTGAGCAAAGCTCCGGTTTTGAGCCAAGTAATGGTAACTATTGGTCTAGGTGTTTTCTTGTTTGGTATTGCCAGTTTCATTTGGAAAGCCGATAACAAACCCTTCTCCGAACTGGATGCGGTCAAAAGCGCAAACATCCGTATTAATGTGGACAATGCCTTTATCTCGATAACAGGAGAAATGATAACCGCAATGCTCATTGGTGCGTTTTTGTCGCTACTGCTCTATCTCTTTTTCAAGTTTACGCTGGTGGGTACAGCAATGCGAGCAATGGCGCAAAACCCTACGACCGCCAAACTCATGGGCGTAAATGTAGGCTTCCTGACAGGGCTAACTTGGATGATTGCCATGATGTTGTTGGCTATTGCAGGTGTGTTGGTTGCGCCCAAAATTTCCCTTTCGCCGCTGATGATGGCAAACGTAGCCGTTCTTTCCTTTGCCGGGGCGGTACTAGGAGGGATGACCAGTCTGGTAGGAGCGGTAGTTGGAGGTTTGCTGGTAGGGATTATTGATAATCTGGTGGGCTTCTACCTACCGGACGGTTTGAGATCCATGCTGGCGTTTCTGATTATCGTAGTGGTACTTACCTTCAGACCTAACGGCTTGTTGGGCAAAGTCGTTAGAAAGAAAGTATAGGGGTTTCAAAACAATGAATAAGATATCCAATATAATTTACGATTTGTTGCGAAAGCCCTATATCGGTTTACCCTTGCTAGGCATATTCCTGATCACATTACCGGTAACAATCACCGTAATTCCAATGTTTCAGGGTAATAACTACACCTATTCATTGCTTAGTCAATGGGTTATTTTGAGTGTGACTGCGATTGGTTTGAACCTGTTGGTAGGTTTAACCGGGATGATTTCGTTAGGACATTCCGCTATATTTGCCTTTGGCGGTTATGCGGCAGCCTATCTGGTAGTAAAAATCTCATTACCTTACCCAATTGCTATCGTTTTGGCTGCTATAGTCGGGGGGTTAATCGGCTTATTGCTAGGGCTTCCGGCGTTAAAATTGAGCGGCTCTTATCTAGCGGTTGCAACTTTTGGATTTGCGGTTGCCGTGCCGGAATTTTTATCACTTAACCCGCAATTTAACGACCTCTTCAACGACCCGAACGACCTAGCTACCAAGTTGGGGGTGGTGAAGGTTGAGAAACAATATCTTCCTATATTCGAGTTTACCAAAAGAGACGACCTTTCAAGATATTATCTCTTTCTCATAATCGCTACCGTGATGGTACTTCTGGCGATAGGGTTGTGGAGAAGCCGCACCGGAAGAGCGTTCCGCGCTATTCGTGATAGCGAAACAGCGGCACAGGCAATGGGTGTACATATTGGGCGCTATAAAGTGCTGGCATTTTCCCTTAGCGGCATATTCGCCGGGGTAGCCGGGGCGATGTATATGGCGCAGATTGGGCAACTCGATGCCAAAGACTTGCAATTCGGCGCAGCAGAATCAATACTCTTTCTGGCTGCCATAATTCTGGGCGGTTTAGGCTCAATACCCGGCGCTATCATCGGTTCTGGTTTGCTGGTAATACTACCTGAATTAATCAAATCACTGAAAACCCAATTGCGGGAAATGACTGGAAGTTCAATCGAGAATTTCGAGTCAATTTTCTATGGTCTGATAATAATACTCTGTGTTTTCTACATGCCTAATGGAATATTTGGTGCCCTCAAAAAGTTAGCTGAGTGGATGCGCGGTGTCGGACGAGAACCAATGCTTGACCCGACCAAAGAAAATAATCTGCCTATATCGGAAGAAGTTATTAACGAAGCGCGCAAAGGAGTTTAGACGAATATGAGCGAAACTTTGCTAGAAATACAGAATATTGAGATGACTTTCGGTGGGTTGAAAGCAATCAGCGATTTCAGTATGACCGTTAAAAAAGGACAGATTGTAGGCTTAATTGGTCCAAACGGGGCAGGGAAAACCACCGTATTTAACTGTATCAGTCGTTTTTATAAGCCTACCAAAGGACGCATCGTGTTTGATGGGCAGGATTTAACCGCTAAAAGAACCGATGATGTAATTAAAATGGGAGTAGCGCGAACTTTCCAGAACGTTGAATTGTTCAAGAGCATGACCGTGATGGAAAATCTGTTATTAGGGCAGCATACCCGCATGCGAAACACAGTAATTGAGGATGCGCTATCCTTGCCTTCGAGCCGTTCTAGCGATAAGAAAAGTACCCAACGGGCGTTAGAAATATTGCAGGAACTGAGTATTAAGCAATATGCCAATAAGCCAGTTGCTATGCTACCTTTCGGGGTGCAAAAAATGGTGGAAATGGCTAGGGCGCTGGTTTCTAACCCAAAGCTCATTTTGCTGGATGAACCTGCTGCAGGTTCAAACCCGAATGAAACTAATAAATTATCCGCCCTGATTAAACACATCCGTAACGCCTATAACGTTACCGTGCTGCTGGTAGAGCATGATATGTCGCTAGTGATGGACATTTGTGAGCAACTATATGTGCTGGACTTTGGCAAAAAAATAGCCGAAGGAGCGCCAGCCGAAATCCAGTCAAATCCGGCAGTTATCGAGGCGTATCTGGGTGACAATGAGGAGGTTCTGGATTAGTATGCTGAAACTTCACGACATTCATACCTATTATGGTCGAATTCACGCCTTAAAGGGAGTTAGCATCGAAGTACAGGATGGCACAATTGTCACGTTGCTGGGCGCAAACGGGGCGGGCAAAACTACTATGCTACGCACTATCTCCGGTATAGTACAGGCATCTGCCGGTAAGATTGAATATGACGGCAAAAACATCGAGAAATATCCGCCTCAGAAAATAGTGCAGCAAGGCATTGCCCAATCCCCCGAAGGACGGCAGGTCTTCACCGACCTGACAGTAATGGAAAACTTGCGGATGGGTACTTACCCGCGCAAGGATAAAAGCGAAGTCAATCAAGATTTTGATATGATTTTTAACTATTTCCCGCGCCTTAAACAACGCATTAACCAACTTGCTGGAACACTTTCCGGTGGTGAGCAACAAATGTTAGCAATGGGACGGGCTTTGATGAGCCGCCCAAAAATACTTTTGCTGGATGAGCCTTCACTTGGGCTTGCCCCTTTAGTGGTGAAGGAAATTTTCCATATAATTCAGGAAATCAACAAACGGGGCGTTACTGTTCTGTTGGTAGAACAAAACGCCTACCAAGCATTGCACATTGCCCATTACGGTTACGTGCTGGAAACGGGCAGAGTAGCGCTTCAGGGTACGGGAGATGAACTGCGTCGCAACGACGAAGTCAGACACTCATATCTTGGCAGATAGGTTCTTTTAGTTAGCACAAAGCAGTGGTGCTTTGTGAAAGTTCACAGAGAGGAGACACTTGAATGAAGCGAATTAAATCGCTAAAACTTGGCGCTGTGATTGCGCTCATGTCCTTACTGACCTTGTTAATGGCAGCTTGCGGTGACAATACCGCTACGCCTGTAGCTGCCACTACCGCTGCGGCTACCAAAGCTGCTACAACTGCTGCTGGTACTACTGCCGCCGCTACCACCGCTGCTGCTGGAGCTACTACTACTGCTGCCGCTACCACCGCTGCAGGAGCCACTACCGCTGCTGGCGCGGTTCAGACTGTTGCACCGGTAGCGAACGGTAACAAGACCGGCGTGACCGACACCGAAATCAAAATCGGTAGCTCAACTCCTCAATCCGGTGGCGCTGCCGCTTACGGTATCGTATCCCGCGTACAGGATGCCTACTGGAAAGAAGTGAATGCAGCCGGCGGTATTTATGGTCGCCAAATCAAGTACCTTTACGAGGATGATGCCTATGCGGCAGCAAAGTCTCAAGCAAACATGAAGAAATTCGTGGAGCAGGACAAAGTGTTTGCGGTAATGGGCAACATCGGTACTGCCAATAACCTTGCATTTAAGGATTATTTGCAGGAAAACGGCATGGTTCCGAACGTAGGCTTTGCTACCGGCTCCGGCTTGCTGGTCAACCCGACAGGTTTCCAGAAGAATGCTTTCGGCGTGTTGCCAAACTACACTTTCGAGGGTAACATTCTGGCGCAATACGCCGCCGATACCTTGAAAGTCAAGTCCGTTTCGGTTTTGTACCAGAACGATGCTTTCGGCAAGGAAGCCTACCAGTCTTTCGTCAAGAAAGCTAAAGAGCTTAAGCTTGAAGTGAAAGTGGAAGTACCCTACGAAGCAGGCGCAACCGATCTCAGTTCACAGGCTCTGAAGTTGCAGCAAGCGGCGGCAGAACTGGTGTTTGTTAACGCAGTACCCGGTCCGGGCGCAACTGCTGTTAAGGAAATGGACAAACTCGGCTACAAACCCAAATTGGAACTGGCTTATGTAGAGAACGATGTTCAGTTCTGGACTAACGCCGGTACTGCGGCTGAAGGCGCTTATACCACCTCCTTTACTCCTCTGCCGGACTCAACTGACCCGAAAGTAGTCAAGTTCCGCGAGTTTATGAAGAAGACACTGCCAAACGAGCAGGTCGGTAACTTCGCATTGTGGGGTTACATCGGCGCTCAGATTATGGAAGAAGCTCTTAAACGCGCAGGTAAAGACCTTAGCCGCGAATCTTTGATTGCCGCGCTTGAGTCTTTCGATAACTGGACTGGCAGCGTTTCAGTTACTCCGATTACCTACGGCAAAGACAATCGCTCACCGTTCAAATCGCTGTTCTTCTTGCAGCAAAAAGACGGCAAAACCGTCAAGGTAAGCGACCCAATCGAGTACAAGTAATTCTTTTGAATAGTTGCCTCATCCACTATCATGTGGGATGAGGCTTCTTTTTATTTGACAGCAGTTTAAACCCCTGTTAATATGCCTTTGTTCTATGCTTTACCAATTCAGGAGGTTTTCATTTCGTTTTGAACGCACATTTACGTTTCTTATCTGCTAGAAATACACTATTAAGGATTGCTTCCTTTTCCCTTCTCATAATCCTCTTTAGCCTGTTCTTCCAAACTATTAGCCCGGCTTTTGCTGAAACTGGTCTAAAAGCGGGTACACAGGCGCAAGTTAGCGGCACAAATGGCGACGGCGTTCGATTGCGTGAGCAACCAAGTAGCGAATCCGGCACTATCAGTATGCTGGGCGAAACATGGCGCGTAACTATTCTGGGTGGGACTTTCACCGATTCCAAAGGTAATACTTTCTATAAAGTAGAGTGGACAGGCAAAACTGGCTACATAATGACCCAATATCTCAGCCGCGCCGGAACCGGCGGTATCGCACCGGGTAGTCAGGTGCGTGTCAGCGGAACTGGTGGTGATGGGGTGAATATGAGGGCGCAACCTACCGCCGATTCTACGCTGGTGGCTACCCTAGGTGAAAACTGGCTCGCCACTGTGCAGAGCGGTCCATTCAAGGACAATCAGGGCAACAGTTTTTATAAAATCGAGTGGGCAGGCAAAATCGGCTACGTTATAACCGATTACCTAATCTTTGCTGGAAAAGGAACTACTACCGCTTCTGCTGTACCTAGCCTGAAAATCGGGGGGCAAGCGCGGGTTAGTGGAACGGCTGGCGAGGGAGTGCGAATGCGCCAACAATCGAACCCGCTCTCCGGCACGCTTGCAATTCTGGGCGAAACATGGTTGGTCACGGTTCTAGGGGGACCCTTCAATGACAGTCAAGGCAACAGCTATTTTCGGGTAGAATGGACAGGTTCTGTAGGGTATATCAGTAGTAAATACCTTACTACCGCTAGTAACAATGCGGTTGCCGGTACGGGCGGTTTCATGCGAATATCCAATACTGGTGGCGATCCCATTCGTTTCAGGACAGGTACAGGCAAGCAATTTGCCGAAAACGGTTATGTCTATGAAGGACAGGTTCTAAAACTGTTGGCAGGTCCTTTCAAGGATTCAGCCGGAACAACTTGGTACAAACTAGATCGCAACGGTGAAGTGGGATATGTAGATGGCGCATTTTTGCAGCGTACCAATAGCGCTGCCACTGTCGTCACCACCTCACCCAAACTGGAAGTAAAGGCGATTCCTGCACCCCCTACCAACGGTTCGCTTGGCAGTCGAATAACTGACTACGCGCTGAAATTTGTAGGCTATCGTTATATTTATGCTGGCTCCAGCCCAGACATCGGTTTTGATTGTTCCGGTTTTGTCTATTGGGTGATGACTCAGGTGGCAGGAGTGAATCCGGGACGTAGCGCAGCCTCAAATCTAGCAGCCGGAGTTGCCGTACCGAAGGATAGTTTGCAACCGGGAGATATTCTGATTTTTGCCAATACCTATATGCCGGGACCTTCACATACCGGAATATACATCGGGGGCGGACGTTTCGTTCATGCCGAAAACGAAAGTTCGGGCGTAACGATTGACTACCTTAACGATTCGTACTATGGTCCTCGCTTTTACGCAGCCCGGCGGGTAGGTGTATAGAAAAAGCGGTTGTTGTATAATAGTTGGATTGAGAGATTAACCCTTGGAGGCGACGCTACATGTCGCCTCTATATTTTTGATGATGGATGCTAGATGAACTGGAACCTACCAAATGTGACCATCGGGATTCTAGGTGGCGGACAACTGGCGCGGATGTCTGCTTATGCTGCCAGCCGATTGGGGATGCGCGTGGCAATACTCGAAGCGGAAGAAAACAGTCCGGCAGGACAGATTTCAGCCTATGAGTTCTCCGGCAAATGGAGCGACCGAGAATTACTGAAACGGTTTGCGGCTGCCAGCGATGTTATTACACTTGAAAACGAGTTTGTCGATTCTCAAATATTGCGTGAGTTAGAGGCGCTAGGAAAGCCGGTATATCCCTCTGCCTTAACGCTGGCATTGGTGCAGGACAAGGCGCGGCAGAAGCAAACATTATCTAGCGCCGGTTTGCCGGTTCCGGCTTTTGCTAGAGTACAGCAAGTGGCGGATGTGGAAAAATTCGCGGCGGAATACGGTTATCCGCTAGTATTGAAAGCGCGGCGCAACGGCTATGACGGGCGCGGAAATTTTACAATCCGTAGCAAAGCCGATATAGAAGAAGGCTTTTTGCGATTGGGCGCGGCAGAACGTAGCCTGATGGTGGAGCAGTATATCTCATTTACCAAAGAATTGGCGCTGATGGTTGCACGCAATCTGTTAGGTGAAGCGGTGGTTTATCCATTGGTAGAAACAGTTCAAAAAAACCATATTTGCCATATCGTAACTGCACCAGCCGCAGTACCGCCTTCGGTGGCAGAGAAAGCCGCCGAAATTGGGCGCAAGGCAATCGAGTCAATCGGTGGAATCGGCATTTACGGCATCGAATTGTTTTTGACCTATGACAATCGGGTGGTGATAAATGAGTTAGCACCACGCCCCCATAATAGCGGTCATTACAGCATTGAAGCTTGCCTCACCTCACAGTTTGAGAACCACCTACGCGCCGTGCTAAACTTGCCGTTGGGTTCCCCTGAACTGATTGCGCCCGCCGCGATGGTAAATTTGCTAGGCACAAATGCTGCGCCTGTTTCGGCAAAGGGCATGGAGAAGGCACTGGCAGTCCCCGGCGCAAATATACATATTTACGGCAAAAAGTATTCGCGTCCGGGGCGCAAGATGGGGCATATCACCGCCCTTGCGCCCGGTGGTACTGCGGCAGACGCGCTAAAAATCGCACAAGAAGCGGCTGATTATCTTGTATTTTAGCAACGCTTTGCTCATTTGTGTGACTATCAATGAATAGGTTAAAAATGGAAAATCCTCCAACCGTTAAAATCATTGTTATCGGGCTGGGTCCGGGCAATCCCGACCACTTAACGTTGGGCGCATTAAAAGCGATGCGCGAAGCCGGCACGGTTTGGCTACGCACCGCCAAGCATCCCACCGTTTCGCATTTGCCACCCGAAGTTAAACTGGAGTCGTTTGATGATTATTACGACCGATTTGAGAGCTTCGAGTCGGTTTATGGCGCAATTGTGGACAAGTTGTTGGCACTGGCAAAAGAGAGTGGCAAGCCGATAGCTTACGCTGTGCCGGGGCATCCGTTGGTGGGCGAAAGTAGCGTCACCCGACTGTTAGCAAAAGCGAGCGAATCAAGGATAGCTGTTGAAATCGTGGATGGGTTGAGTTTTATCGAACCAGCACTTGATATGCTGAATCTTGACCCTTTACAAGATAGCCTAACCATTTTGGATGCGTTGGAATTGGCAACACGCCCTGAAAGCCACCTACCTCGCGAAAAGGGGCTGGAGTTGCCGATTTTGCGTCCGTTGCTGGTGGGACAGGTGTATAACCAGCGTCTTGCCAGCGCAGTTAAACTAGCTCTTATGGAAGACTACCCAGACGGGCATCAGGTTACATTGTTGCGGGGAGCAGGCGTGCCGGGCGAACAGGCGCGGTTGGATATTCCACTCTTTGAGCTAGACCGACACCCCGAATGGACTGACCACCTGACCTGTGTTTATGTGCCATCAATGCCAATTCTTGAGGCAACAGGCAGCTTCGCCAATGTGCAGTATATTTTGGCGCGGTTGCGTGAACCGGGTGGTTGTCCGTGGGATCGTGAACAAACCCATGCCAGCCTGAAACGCTACCTTATAGAAGAAACCTACGAAGTGATTCACGCGCTGGACGAAGCACCGGAGAAATTAGTAGAGGAATTTGGCGACCTGTTATTACAGGTAGTGTTACACGCGCAAATCGGAGCGGACGAGGGCGAGTACGATATTCGCGAAGTGATGCGTGAGCTTTCGCTCAAGATGATTCACCGACATCCTCATGTGTTCGGAGAAGCCAGCGTAGAGGATGCGGAAGCGGTAGCGCATAACTGGGAACAGCTTAAAAAAGCCGAACGCGCCGGAAAAAGCGAAGAAGAGCAATCGGTGTTGGGGGGTGTACCACACGAAATGCCCGCACTGTTGCAAGCGCAAAACTTGCAGCGCAAAGCTGCCAGTCTAGGTTTTGTATGGCGCAATCTAGATCAGGTTCTGGACAAACTGGTCGAGGAAATCGAGGAAGTGCGCCACACCACCAATTACGATGAATTGGTCGAGGAAATCGGCGATGTGTTCATGGTGATGTGTGCGGTTGCCCGCGACCTGAAGGTGGATGCGGAAGAAGCCCTGCGCCTTGCCAACCTGAAATTCCGCAAGCGTTTCACCGAGTGGGAAAAGCTACTGCATGAGCGCAATTTGGATGGTCACAAAATGGAACTGACTGAACTGGAAGCGCTTTGGCAAGAAGCCCGCAAAAGAACGGGGAAGTGAGTTAAGGGCATAGGTGGCAACTTAAGCTCCAACCGAATTTGTCAAACAATTATGCTGTTACTCAAGCCGGGTAATGTTCGGTAAAAATGATTGGTTGATAACGAAAAGCCACAAATTCGTGTTTTGGAACTTAACAAGTCAGTCGAATCTTTAAGTTGTCAGCTATGTTCTAAAATATATTGAAGAATTCCCTGATTTACCATGTTTAAATTAAGTATATGGTCTATATGATTAAATGCGTCTTCGAGAGGATTCCGCGAAGCTTCCCAACCAAGGCCATCAGTTATCCAAATGAATCTATGTCCTTGCTCAATTAAAGAATCATGCAGTTTTTTGTATTCCCCCGCTGTAGCTTTAAGCTTTGACCCATTACCGCCATAGTAATTGGTTTCAATTAAATAAAGAGTTCCGTTACAATTTACTGCAAAGTCAAAATCCCTACTAGCTTTATCAAATTTAACTGTTATATCCCATTTTGCTTTTAATTGTTTTGGTTTTGCCTGCGGTAAAAACTCATAACCAGCTTCAGCACAGGCTTTAATAATCAGGCTTTTTACGATATTTTCCATAGCAGTGCCGCTACGGTTTTTTCGGGCATTGCTATCCAAGCCAACTTCTACCCCAAATACATAATCCGGCACACTTTTTATATTGCGATTTTTAAATATATCTAAAAGCCCTGTATTTTTGGCAAAGGTGCAGATATTATCAATTTCAGTTGGGGTGAGAGTTGATTTTAAGTCAAACGTAAAGTTATCGTATTGAGGTCCTGTTGTGGAAAATTCGGCTAGAATACTAAAATTATTTTCTCGACACGCTATTAAAAGAGGGAGTATTCTCACCACAGTAGGATGCGAGCTAATCAGAATTTTGAATTCTTTCTCAATTTCCTGCTTTCCTACCAAGTAATTTATAGTATTAAGGTCGATTTCATAAGGTTTTACACTGTCTTTAATTTTGTTCCATGCAACGAAATAATCCCAATATTTGATGGATTTTACAAGAGTACCCATCAAGTAATCAAATACTTGTACTGAATTAGCACAATTTATAGTTTTCTCGTATATCGGGGCATACTTCATTCCGGGTATTTGCCTTTCTGTTCAATAATTGGTAATTACTAACTCGGTTATTTTACCCCTCGCATCTGGTTTACTATTGATGGCACGACTGGCTTTTACTTCATGGATTTGAAAATCCCAATATAATTTTCGGATAAATTCGGTATCAGAATTTGAAAGCATTACCTGAACCCCTCGTTCAACCAAGCGTCGCACAACTCCAGCCAGCCTTTCTTGACTACTCTGCCCGAAATCCTCCTTTGTATAACCGGTGAAGGAGGAAGTTTTGCTTAAAGGCATGTAGGGTGGATCAAAATACACAAAATCGCCTTTGCTTGCATTCTCTACTGCCTGTTCAAAATCGCTATTTAGCAATCGAACACCTTCCAAAGCAACGGCAACTGCTCTTAATTTTTCCTCACTAAACATACTAGGATTATCGTAACGTCCAAAAGGCACATTATATCCACCTTGTGAGTTCTCTCTGTATAAGCCGTTATATCCTGTTTTATTGAGGAAAATAAGCAACGCGCTTTTTTCCAGAACTCCGGTTGGCAGTTGATTATAGCGGTTTCTAAGCCGATAATACTCCTTTTCCTGACTTTCCGGTGATAATGAATGATAGCATGCTCTCAATGGGGCTAACACTTGCAATAATTCTTCCAACTGATTTTGTACATCTCTATACAGTCCTATCAAGTTTGGATTAAAATCATTCAATGTAGCAACTTTTGGTTGGAGATGAAAAAACAAAGCGGCACTACCAACAAACGGTTCAAAATAGTGATTGAAATGAGTTGGCATAAATTTTTGGAATTGTGCCAAAAGTTGTCCCTTGCCTCCAACCCATTTCAAAACTGGTTCTGGTTTTATTTTTAGAGCGAACCCTTCCAGATTTAGTTGAACCTCAACTTGTTGCATTTAGTTATTTTCCATCATCTACTAGTTTCTATAAAAGCTAAAGGGCGGGAACAGCTTTCTTAGCCTGTCCCCGCACTACAATCTTATTGTTGAAATTTGGACTTATCAATCCTAATAACGGTAGTAGGCGCATCGTCCGGGTCATACTCAGGTTCTTTTTTTTCCTCTTTGGGAGGAGTCGGTGCAGGTGGCGAGGGCGGTTGCGGGTTATATTGGTTATAATTTACATAACTTGTAGGCGCTTCTTCGTTTTCAGTCAGTTTGTTGGTGTTGCTGCCCCCAATTACCTTAGTAGAGTCGTTTTCGGTTGGCAAGGTACTTTCGTATTGTGGCTGTCCGTATTGCTGGTAATTTTGCTGCCCGTATTGACCATACTGCCCATATTGCCCGTACTGATTATACTGGTAATTCTGTTGCTCAGGCTGCTGTGGCGCTGGCGGGGTTTGTGGCTGCACGGGTTGGTAAGGTTGGTTATACTGGTTGTAATTGCCGACCATAGTAGAACCGGCATCCTCTTCAGGGACGGGTGGCGCATATGAAGCCGGAGGGTCGGTGGGTTTTTCGTCCGGGTACGAAGCTTGCACCGGCGGAGTGGGTGCAACAGGTTCTTCAAAAACAGGTATGGGCTGGGGAATCGGAGCAGGTTCCGGCGCGGGCTGTGGCGTTGCTAGTATCGCTGCGTAATTAGTACCAACTACGGTTGCTCCTGCATCGGGGACAGCAGGGGGCGTATATGCTTGCACCGGCGGTGGAGTAGGCGCATTGTAGCCCGAAAGGGGCGCAGTATAAATAGGTTCCGATGGTTCAGGCATTTTTAATGAGTCTGCTACTGATACTCTTTCCGGAGCAGTTACAACTGGGCGTGCCGGAGCGGTAGCCGGGTTCTGGAAGCTTAAAATATTCTGCCCGATTCGTACAATGTCACGATGCAGGAGGTTATAAGGCGTACCCGCTTCGAGCGCGGTATCCTTGATTAATACCGGGTTTTCACTCCCCAAATCAATTATTGCCCACTCTCCCGACAGTGCTTTAATAACTGCGTGGTAGCGTGAAACATACGGGTCGTCAAACGAAATATCGTTATCATCGCTGCGTCCGATGGTAATCTGGTTTTTTTCCAATTCGTAGCGTCTGCCTATATCTGGTCCCCGCTGTACAATGAAGAAAGTATTTGCCATTTGAATTCTCCTGAATTATGTAGCGGGCTACCCCGCAATAATATTCACGCTGCTGTTTGCTTGCTAAATAATATTTTACTGACTGGATAAAGGTGTAATTGCTAAATCACTGAACATTGCCAGTGGATTATTAAAAAACTCACCGCTAAAAGAAGCTTTATCTCCGAATTTCCCCGTAGCGAAACCCATATTTCCTCCTAACGGGGGATTCTGGAGCGGCACACTGATTAAATCCAACCCCCGCGTTTTTATTTTAAGATAACCAGCGGTTGCTTCAAGACTAAACCGCAAATTCCCGCTATTTATATTGAAAATATTACTTGTTGTCCATGGCACAATCTCGCTCCAACTATCCCCAGTACGTTCAAGCACTGCAAAGGCGCTACCGCTTACGCAGAACATGTAATAAGCAGTAGCGCTGCGTTGCCAGAATAATAACCCGTAAAAATAACCATCTTCTTTAACCAAATTTGAGAATCCTGCCGTGAAATCTATTTTGAACTCACGGTAAATCCGATTTGAATACACACTCCAGTTAAGTTCGTTTGGCTTGCCTACCCTAACAAAATAGGCAGTTGTGCCATCAGGCAAGGAGCCGTAATACGCCTGATAATTATCCGGCAAACCTCCTCGATAATCGGTAAAGTTGTCGTTCACAACCGGTCCAGCTACATCAGCCCCTAATAATTCTGCAACGCCACCCTGTAACGCCGCAATTGCTCCAAAATGAGCTTCTCCCCATCCGATGGCGTTTGGGTCTTCGCTCTTGAAGGGCTGAATGTTGCGGTGAAGATAAGTTTCCAATTGGTTCGCGTTCAAAGTCGGTGCTGCGCTCAAAATTACTGCGGCTATACCGGCTACTTGTGGCGCTGCCGCGCTTGTTCCACTGAACACCTGATTTTGCCCAATGCTACGCAATGTTACCCCTGTTGGCGCGACCATTTCCGGCTTCTTGCGTCCATCCTGAGTAGGTCCTCGGCTACTGTAGGACTCAAGCGCATTGTCACGCCAAGATATTGCGCCAACTGTAATTGCCCCTTTTGCATCACCGGGAGTAGCAAGGCTACCCGATGGGTCATATTCCTCGAAACTAGCGTTATAGGCATACAGGTTAAAGCGCACACCCTCGCCACCTTTACCCGCGTTACGCACCTGAATATAATAATTCTGGTTTGGCGCCGCGAGAAATGGCGCCAATTCAACCGGGGGCTTATTGCTGCCTTCTCCCTGCAAGTTACGAGAACTGCCTTTAGGCTGCTTATTCTCATCCAAAATGTAAAGGTCTAGATTCGTTGTTGGCGCGTCCCAATTCTCATCCCACCGCAACGAAACCCAGCAATTATCCGAAGTCGCGGTAAACTTCAGGGTTATTGCTCCCTCAGTATTACCAAAGCGGTTAAAGCCGTTGCTATCAGCCTTGAAATTGCCTGAATAATGCGCCCGCCCGTAGTTACCCGCCGATACAACTGGCAATGCCCCCGCGTTTCGCGCCTCAGTCAGCTTTGAAGAAAGTAGGCTGCTACCATCGGTGGGCCACAAACCGCCCCACGCCAGCGAAACTTGAATAATCTGTACTTGGTTTTCCATCAGCCAATTTACTGCTCTGGCAAATCCGACCTCATCTTCGATAGCCGCCAAATACAATGGAGCTTCCGGGGCGTAGCTACTAATTATTTCCGATACCGCTACGCCATGTTTTCCAGAGCCTTCTCCATCGCCATAAATGAAGGATTTGAAGGTTACTTGATTGCGCGGCGGCAGCCCATTTCCGAAGTAATTGCGGAATCCGGCAAAACCACTATCTATTATTCCTACTCTAACACCGTTACCGTTATAACCAGCCTGTTGCCAAACTTCTGCCCCTGTCGCTTTCAACCCTTCCTGCGGTACAAAAATATCGGCGGTGGGCGGTTGGAGAATCACTTTTAAATCGCGTACTGCGCTTAAAGAGCCTAGGTCATTCCAGAAATCTTGTTGCCCACTGCGTCTGACTAGTTCCGGTAGGCTGACCCGTATTGACATGTAACGTTCGTAGGCAGCCGTCAGAGTTGCTCCCATCTGTTCTAGCTTTTGCCTAACAGGCAGCAAGTTTGTGCTGCTATCTAGCGTTATCTCAAAACGCACCCTATCTTGCTCATCTAGCAAACCGCTTTCGTGGGCGAATTGTCTAGCTGCTTCCAGACCGCCCGTGTTGTACTTTAGCAATAAATCCGATAGTATCGTATCGGTCTTGCTGTCAATAACTACCGGGCGTGGTGCAGGAGTAGGGTCTGCGCCGCAAGCCAATAGCAATAGGTTGGTGAGTAACACCCCTATAAGGAAAAAAACGGGCGGTAACCCGCGTTTTATTACCGACCATTTTAATAGCATAAATCTTATACAAAAATAGGTCTAACTCCGGGGTGTTGTAGCGCTGGGCGGCAAAGGCGCTGCCCCTGAAGAAGATGGTTCCACCTCACCCCGCAAACCGCTTTCGGCAGTTTCTAGGCTGTAAAGCATCTTCAGGACACCGGAGTCGAATTTAAGTTGTACGCCGGAACCGACATTAACACTATTATCCTCGATACGTAAATCTTTACTGCTGAATTTTAACCCAAATGTTTCGGCGGGCTGGCTTTGGCAAATAGCGTTGACAATATAAGTGGAGGCGGCTAATTCAAGGTTGGCATCCTTAGAGGTACTGAATACAAAATACTGTTTACCATCAAGGATTTGGTCTCCCACGTAGCCTAATGATAGTCCAGAACTGGGACCACGCTCAAGCCTAAATACACAATCCTTAGCCTCTACAGTTGAGGACCACCCTGTAACGGTCAGCCATATTTCAAGCCGCTTTATTTGGCTTCGGTCAAGCTGAATACCCGGTGAAACGGGCGGGATTGGCGCGTTACCGCCAGAGACAGCGGGATTGGTAGTAGCTACGGCTACGGGCAGCGCGTCTGTTTTGGTAACAGCCGCCGCAGCGGGGGTAACAGTTGGAATTATAGTTTGCGCCGAATTGGCGGTATTGATAGCAGTAGTAGTAGTCGGGGTTTGGGTTTGGGTTGCGTTTCCCGAAGTGGCTGCGTTGGAATTAAAGTATAAAAATGCCCCAATTGCCGCCGCTGCCAACAAAACAAATAAAGCCGCAAAAATAAAGCCACCTGAGCCTTTGGATTTTTTAACCGACACAGTAGTCTGAACAGTAGGCTTATTATCAAGCGGGGCGGGAACTTTTAGAGTTTCTGCGGCATTAGGAGTGCGAGTGGTTATTTGGTCAATTGCGGGAATTTCCAAAGTAGCGGCATTGCCGTTGGTTTGTGGGCTAGTAGCGCCAAGAAATGAGGGTATTACCGAACCCACTTCTTTAATTCCAATCAATAATACGCTGATGTTGTCACTGCCCCCGCGTGAGTTAGCAAGGTCAATCAACTCCTGCGAGGCTTTTTGAAGACTAGGTGCTGCCGCTACAATTGTACCCAACTCCATTTCTTTGACCAGTCCATGCAATCCGTCCGAACACAAAAGAATTACATCCCCCTGTTGGAGTTCTTGCTCAAAAAGATCGGGTTCAACTTCGTCTCGATGCCCGATAGCGCGAGTGATGATATTGCGGATAAGGCTTTTTGAAGCTTGTTCGGGGGTTAGCGCACCCATTTCAATCTGTTCCTGCACCAACGAATGGTCGCGGGTAATACGTAACGGAACCCCTTTCCTGATAAGATAGGTACGACTATCCCCGACATTACCCACCAATACCCGATTACCTTTAACTACCGCAATGGTCAGAGTAGTACCCATCTGCCCCATGCCCGGTTCGGTACCGGCTTTATAAACCTCAGCGTTGGTAGTAATGATGGCTTGCATCAGGTCATTATCAAGCCGCCCCGAACTAGGACCGTTGTAATATCGGTCAAAAAGGGTATTTACTGCCAATTCGCTGGCAATTTCACCGGCAGCATAACCCCCCATGCCATCGGCTACGGCAAAGAGATGCCCTTTTTCTTCCACCTTAAGCGGGTCAAAGGCAGGTTCACCTTTTATTAAAAGGTCGCCGAGGTAATCTTCATTATGTTCACGTTTGCGTCCTACATCGGTAAGCGCAACAGGGTCAAGCTTGAGCAATTATCTATCCCTCCGAAACGTGGGCATCGGCACAACCAGAAATACGCCGGAAAACTTTAAGGGTAACAACCCCTTTACCTTTAGCTAAATTGGAGTGAATCCAGAATATCTCCAAAAGTGTTTTCAAAGGAGCTGAATTTGCTTTTCTCTGCGCCCAGTTCAATCAAATAAGCGTCCTTGTTTGAATTTTGGGTCAAAAGAATATATTCGTAATAGGTTTGTGAATTCTGGTTTGGATATTCTACCTCGAAAGTTACTAAGCCATTGCGCTTGACTTCCGGTTGAACCGTGACAGTAAGCTTTGAGTTCTGGTTTTTGAAGGCGGTGATAAATTGATCGGCACGCGCTGTCAAGTCTCCGCCCAATCCGGGAAAGCGTAGGATTGATACAAAAGCTCCATCTGGACTGATGCCTTGTATAGTTCCTACGTTATTTGTTTCTTCACGCGAACTGGTTTTCCAGTCGTCAGGAAAAGTAACGCTAACGCCAAAATTATTAACTGTACCTCCCGACCCGCCAACTGAGGCTACGGTTGTAACCCTAACAATTGGTGCGGTAGTAGCCCCCCCTGCAACCGTAGAAGGCGCTGGTGATGGCGGCGGCGCGTTGGTGCCGCTTGCTCCGGTAGCAACGGTAGTCGCTATAATGGCGGTTGTGACTGCCCTAGTTGTATTATTCGCTCCTCCAGTGGTGTTGGCTATCCCTGTAACACCGGAAGCGGTGGTATTGGATATTGCCGTACCGCCGGAAGTTGGCGTGTTATCCTTGTTACCGTTCAGGATAAAAAATCCCGCTGCGGCACCACCACCAACCAATACCAGCAAAGCCACAATCAACACAATTATGCCACCGCCGCCCTTTTTCTTAGGAGCGGGAGCAGGCGCATAAGGTTGGTAAGCTTGTGGCTGATAAGCCTGCGGTTGGTAGGCTTGAGGTTGGGGTTGTACAGGAGGCACGCTATAAGGTTGGTAAGCCTGCGGTTGGGCAGGGTAAACCGGGGGTTGCATTGGCGCTCTTGGCATCGCCATCTGGGTAGGGGCGACAGTTGCCGCAAATTGCATGCTACTATCACCGATTTTAATATTATCTCCCGGTTGCAAAGCGCGGAGAGTGTTCGGCGTTAACCGTTGGTTATTGACATAACTTCCGTTAGCAGAACCTAAATCGATTATAAATATAGTACCGTTACGGTTTTCAAATTGGGCGTGCCGGCGAGATATTTGCGAATCATTCAGAAGAATATCACAACCAACCTGCCTACCCAAAACCACTAGCTGGCTATCTAAGTTGAAAGACTTTCCAGCGTCCGAACCGCTCTGCACGATTAGCTGCATTTTTGGCTCCCGTTCTGGCTATTTGAGGATTTCTTTGCCGCACAAGTGAATTATTTATTATCCCTTAAGAGTGGGATTTCTGCTCAAAATTGACGCTGTGAAGCCTTGTTATATTCTAAGGTATCCCATAAATAAAATCAATAGTGACCGAATCGGGTTCAGGGCGATTCAGAGAATAATACTTTTTACAATCGGTGAACACAACCTCCTGGTAAAGAGTAAAATTTCGGAGAGGGTAGCAAGTTCAAATTGTTAAACACTGAATCGCCTTGAGAGGCATTAGGCAACAGTTTTACATTTACCTAAAGCTATAGTATGATTGTTCTTATGCGAAAAGCTTTTATGTGCAGGATATTCCCCAACAAACGAACCTCGCACATTCTTGAGGCAAGCCTTGAAGAGTGTTGCTGGCTTTACAACGATACTTTGAGCTTTCGTAAAAAGGCGTTGGAAGAAGAAAAACGTATTGCCAATTACTACGAAACCAAACGGCGTATTCCTGTACTTAAAGCCTCTCTCCCATCTTTGGCAACCGAGCACAGTCAGGTACTTCAAAATGTTACCGAACGGGTAGAACTGGCTTTCCAAACCTATTTTCGGCGGGTTAAATCGGGCGACAAAGAACCCGGTTATCCCCGTTTTAAGGGCTGTTGAAGTAGAACCTAAACGCTTGCCTAAACTTGAGAGCGTTGTGGGTATAGACGTTGGGCTTAACACCTTTGCCACCCTCTCGGATGAAACTGAGATTGCGAACCCATGCTTCTTTCGCAATGTTGCTTAGCAAAGCGGAAGAGGCTGGCTACACTTTATTGCTGTAACCCCTGCCTACACTAGCCAAACCTGTAGTAAATGTGGTCACAGGCTTTTGGACAAGCTCACACTTTCTGATATTTTACGAGTCGAGAACCAGCATAGAACGGATTGAACCGGATGGAAAAATTTGGAAACGCGCAGGTTAAAAGCCCTGATACCAGACAACCCGTTGTTATTATTGTATCGGGACCACCCGCCAGCGGTAAAACCAATCTGGCGTTAAAAATTGCTCAGAATTTTGCTTTGCCCTATTTTAACAAGGATAGTATTAAAGAAATACTATTTGATAAGTTGGGCTGGGGCGATATTGCTAGGTCTCGAAAACTGAATTTTGCCAGCATGGAAATTTTGTATCAAATAGCAGGGGCGCAACTCGTCGCGAAATGCAATCATATTCTCGAATGCAATTTCAAACCAGAATTCGATACGTCCCGCTTTCTGGATTTACAAAAGCAATATGGCTGTAAATATATTCAGATACAATGTATTGCTGAAGGGGCTGTGTTGCTGGAACGATTTAGGCAGCGTGCCAAATCGGGTATCCGCCATCCCGGACACGTGGATCACGAAATTGAAAGCTATCTTGAGCCACTTCTATTAAGGGGACGGCAGGGCAATCTGGAAATTGGCGATAGCTTGTTTGAAGTAGATACAACTGACTTTTCAAAAATAAATTATCAAGCTCTGTTCGATTTTATCTCTACTCAGCTTACAATAGAACGCTAAGCTGATGTATAGCGGTCAGGTTTCGGTTATAGTAAAATGGCAAGCTTGAACAGCTATTGGGCAGGATTTTTCTTTTTAAAGCATTGGTATATACTCAAAACCTAGTGGGAAGCAAAAATATCGGACACTAATTAATAAAATTATATGCCTTTGTAAGGCAATTCGTAACAATAATATTGTATTTTTAATTGATATATTGATTGATAATTTATCATAATAATAATGAAATAGAACAGATGAAGCAAATATTTGTCTTAGGCGCTTACGGTCAGAATAACATCGGAGATGATGCGCTACTTGAAGTATTTAAAGAGCAACTTAAAGAATATAATCTCATATTTAATTCTGCCCGTCCTGCTGATACCGAAAAACGGTTTGGGGTAAAAACAGTTCCAACCTATTTATCAATACCACGCTTTGCCCGCCCTAAGGCTTTTTCCCGCTCGCAAGCAATTGTATTTGGCGGGGGCAGTTTGCTAAAGGAAATTGAAGGCAGCAAACTACGTAAAATCGCCTATTTACTGCGTATAATTCTGCTGTTGATAGCTGCCCGCATATTTGGTAAAAAAACCTTTATGCTGGGGGTTGGCATGGGACCGCTACATGGAAAGATATACAAAAGGTTATCCTTGTTTGCGGCAAATATGACCGACTTAATCTGTGTACGTGATAACGCTTCGGCTTTACTCCTACAAGAGTTAGGCGTAAAAAGTAAGGTGTTGGTAACAGCCGATCCGGTATTTTTGATGCAGCCGGCCGAACTAAAACCAGAAAACGCCTTTCCCTTTGAAAATACCGAAAATCCTATCGTAATAGCAATTCCAAGATACTCACTTGGAAAAGAAGAAAAACGCGCTTTTGCAGAAGCCTGTGACCTTATGGTCGAACGCTACGCAGCACGAATTTTATTAATACCCTTTCAAGTAGGTTTTTCCAAAAAATTTGATGATGTAGCGGCTTCGGAAGAAATCAAAAGTATGATGCGCTACGGGCAAGAAGCCCGAATATGGACTGTTTCTGAACCGCGTGTAGCTTTAGCCGCCTTTAAGAGAGCGAATTTGATTTTAAGCGCGAGGCTTCATGGCTTAATTTTCGGCGCTATACAAAATGTCCCACTTGTAGCAATTAATTATGAAGTAAAAGTGGGCAATTTTATGTCCGAACTTGGCTTGAGCCGACTTTCACTTACTGCACAGGAGCTAAAAGAAGGTAAATTAAAAGCGGTAATTGAAACAGCATGGCAAATGCGCCAGAATATTTCCCTCCAAATTTCAAACCGAGTAGCGGACATCAAAAAGAAAGCGTCTTCAAATTTTGAAGCGGCACGCAAGGAAGCTGAGTCACCAAAAGGCAGCAGCATAATTAAAAGTGGCTCAATCCTTCTGGTAAGCACCACCATTGTAAATGCCGGAAACTATATTTCAAATCTGCTACTCGGCAGATGGCTAGGACCGGCAGGGTTTGCCGATTTCAGCTTAATGGTAACACTTTTACTGGTAGTAGCTTTTATTAGCTCTACCCTGCAAATGGTTTCTGCCAAATTCACCGCAATGTACGCGGCTGAACGCCAACCCGCTAAAATTTATGCGGTACGTGCTTTGATAGGAAAATGGGCATGGGGTTTAGGCATATTACTGGGCTTGATACTGGGCTTGGGCGCACCATTATGGGCTAGTTTCTTCTCTACTGCTTCACCCCTTCCATTTGTTGTTTTGAGTATTGGTTTGCCTATATATCTAGCGTTGGGAGTTGATAGAGGTGTTTTGCAAGGGCGTATCCATTTCGGCACACTTTCGCTGAGTTATCAGAGTGAAATGTGGACTCGCTTAATCGGAATTATTATATTAGTAGCGCTTGGCTTTGCGGTAAACGGAGCGGTTGGGGCAATAACCCTATCGCTTGCTGTTTCATGGCTGGTTTCAACCAAAGCACGCAGCGGTTTGCCAAAAGGTGAGAAACTAACCCGCAAAGAAAAACTCCATATTCTGACTTATTCTGGTCCTGTTTGTGCCGCATTAATCGGACAAGTAGTAATAAATAACAGCGATATATTGATGGTCAAGCACTTTTTTGTTTCACAAGAGGCGGGACATTATGCGGCAGTTGCCTTAATCGGACGCATTGTATTTTTCGCTACTTGGTCAATTGTAACCATTCTTTTCCCCATAGTGGCGCAAGCTCACCAGAAAGGGAAACCTCATCGGCACTATCTTTGGATTGGGCTAGGTATAGTTGGAGCAATCTCAAGCATTATAGTGTTGGCTACGATAATTATTCCAAACCAAATTATTCTGGTTCTTTTTGGTGAAAGTTATTTGGAGGATGCTGGTCTTTTGTGGCTTTACGCTCTTTTAACTGCCGTTTACGCTATGGCTAATGTGGTTATCAATTATCGCCTTTCGCTGGGAAATGGAGCGGGAAGCTTTTTTGCGGTGCTGGCGGGGATTTGCCAAGTTGGTGGAATATGGCTGTTCCACACTGAATTATCCCATATAATTATTGTACAATTGGTAGTTATGAGTGGCTTACTGTTGGCATTACTGGTCTGGGATTATTTCATGACACGCCGTTCAAAAAGTGTAGTAGCGCTAGGATAGCGATATGGACAAAGAGAAATTTCGAAAAATATTCTTGAATAAAGGGATGGCGCTGCTATTCGCGCTGGTATTGGTATTAACAGTAATGTGGCGCATGGCAGATGCGGATGCACCAACATTGAGCCATCCTGCTCAGAAACAGGTAAAAGACATCCTTTACTCCTTACAGGATAGCGAAGCAGAACGCGCCAGTGGGGCATATTTCCCCAGTCAGGGCGCATTTATTTCGCTTGATTTGATTCGGGGACCAAATTCGGTAAAAGGCAGGCAATCCTTTGAAGGTGTAAGGGATTGGGGTATCTACCTCCTGCAATATTTCGGGGGTAAATTAACAGCCGTTCCTACTAGCGAAAATATCGCAATATCAATTGACTTCTATGATTTTCCTATGCTAGTTTACCGGCAAATAGTCTTAATAAGCAAGGCTTCGGATATTAAAGACCCTTCCAAATACACAATATATCTGGACGGTAAGCCTTACAGTCAGGCAACCGGACAAAGCACACAAGCTGCTGCTCCGGCTAACAGCGCAACACAGGCTGCCACTACTGCTGCTGCTGCTGCAAAAAACACAACACAGACCGTAGCCCCTTCAAGCAGCGCTACTACTAACAAAGCAACAGCACAAGCCTCTGGTACTACCGCAGCGACTAATCAAAAAACCGGTCCGGTTAAAGTCCAATTGGATTTCACTGACCCACAGGCAGCCGCACAGCAATGGAAAGTAATCAACGGGCAGTGGAATTTTACAGGCGGTAGCTATGTACAAAGTGAGCTTGGTAAATTTGACCTTGTTAGTATGTTTACTACCCCATTGGCTGGAGATATAAGGATTCAGGCTGACCTTAAATATGCACAAGGAGACATGGGCGGAGGCTTGGTCTTTAATGCGCCAAAAGTGGATACAAAAAGCGGCGCCTATATGGTCAGCTTTACCGGCAAGGGTACCTACCTGCAATGGGGCTATTACGATAATGCCGGATTGTACCAATATCAAGGCGGCGCATCTGTACAAAGTAGTCAAGATGGCAAAACTTATACCCTAGCAGTTAAAACTACCGGCAACCTCTATGAGGTGAGCTTAAATGGGGTGACGCTAGGAAGCAAAATACCGATAAATGGAACTTTGGGTGGCTATGCAGGGCTGTTGGTTTCAACCTCTCAAGTCAATTTTGATAATGTTAAAGTGGAGAGTACGCAGTGATAACCGATGTACGCAACTTTAAACCTGACGTTGCGAAGCCGCGCCGCACACACCTGAAAGTGTTGGGGCTAAATATAGAACTTAAAACTCTGAAAGTCGTTTTGCTCACTTTTGTGATAACACGACTGATGATTTTCTTTATTATTTTGTTATCTTCAACTACTATCCCGATGCGGTTGGGCGCATACCTGTACTCAAATCCGGACAATTTGGTTATGGACGGTCTGGTAAGAGATGATAGCTGGTGGTACCATAATATTGCTACGCGCGGCTACAATATGGGCAATATTCAGACCGGGGCGCAGGGCAATACAGCTTTCTTTCCGGTTTATCCATTGTTGGTAAAGACTGTTAGCGCATTGGTCGGTGATGTTTTTTTTGCCGGAATACTCGTTTCTAATGTTGCTTTCCTGTTTGCTTTAGTATATATGTACCGCTTGGCGCGGCGCGAATTTGATGATGAGACCGCAGCGCGAGCAGTTTTTTACTTTGCGGCTGCGCCCACCGCTGTTTTCTTCTCCGCAATGTACACCGAGAGCGTTTTTATGCTCGCCATTCTCGCCACTTTCTACTATACCCGTGAGGGTCAATGGGATAAAGCAGCAATTGCGGGAGCGGTGGCGTCCGGCACACGCAATACGGGGGTAATAATTGCGCTCTCGGTTGCGTTGGAAGGGTTGTATCAGGCGGGATTTCGCTTTAAACCTCCACGTTGGAAACGCGCTGCTTTGAAACGACATTTTTTTGCTCAAGTAAAAATTGTGCCAAAAGCGTGGCGGAGCTTTCTGGCAGCCGCATTTGTACCTGTCGGATTGATAGGCTATATGGCTTATCTGGCAAATGCCTTTGGCGACCCGTTAGGCTTTATCCATGTGCAAGCTACGTGGGGGCGTGAAGTTTCAGGGGCAGGCTTCACCAAGATTATAAGCGATACAATAACCCATCTGAATATCGGCAAAAATTTTATGGCAGGGCAATTTGATACTGGCACCCTGCTTAACTTGCTTTCTACGCTGGGCTTTGGGGTTTTAGTAATTATTACACTGTTCAAATTGCGCCCAACTTTTTCAATATATGCGTTGCTCACCTTCCTTGTACCGCTCAGCACCGGGTCAGTTGGTAGCATGACACGCTATATTCTAATGCTGATTCCCTGTTTCCTGCTGCTGGCGAAATGGGGCAAGAATCCCATGATTGATAAAATTGTTATGGTGATTTTCGTGCCGATGATGGGTTATATGTCCATAATTATGTCGCATTGGTATTTTGCAGGTTAGAAAAACGAGAGCAGGCGTTTGCCCATTCTTATTTAAGGCGATAACCTGCGGCACTCGCCGGAGAGAAGGGGGAGTTCAAGGGGACACCCCATTTTCGACTATGCAAAAGCCCTGAATTTCCAACGGTAGCAGTTTCTTTTATTATTCATCTCCTATATAATATTCTATGGATGAAACAATAAGTTGTAAGAAACGTTAGAACACCCTTACGCGATTACATATGCGCTTGCACTCGGTGAGAATTTGCGGCGCAAGAGGTAAAAAAATGAGTGATATTGACAAAGGGGAAACGCCTTTTACTGAGGAAGAGCCTCAGAAAGAATCCAAAAAAGAAAATGAATTCCCCTTTATTCCCTTAAAAAATGTGGTAGTATTCCCCGGTGTACCGGTAAAACTGGTTATAGGTTCGCGCAGTATGATAGCGTTGGAAGAGGCGCAACAGCATTATGGGGGCAGAATTGTGGTGGCGGCACAACGCGAAAAGCCCGCTACCAATGACCTTGAGCCTCCCGTTCCGGCTAATTATCGTAACGAACTGTATCATGTCGGGACGTTGGTGACTATAACCAGCGTGCAGCGTCCTACCGAATCGGGCGGCACTACTGAAATCGGCGTGGAAGGGATAAACCGGGTAAAAATTACCCGCTTCTTATCTCTCAACGCTCATCCAAACCGAGTACAATTGGTAGAAGCCGTAAATCTGCCAGAGATAAATACACCCTACTCGCCCCAGATTGAAAGCATGATGCGCCATGCCAAGGAACTATTCAGCCAACTCGCCGGGTTGACCAACCGTATTAGCCCCGAATCGTTGGAATACGCCTCCACTATTCGCTCTTCTGGCTATCTAGCCGATTACATCGCTGCCCATTTACCAAAAGCCTCCACCGAACGCATTGTGCCGGAAAAGCAACCGATTCTGGAAGAAGTGGATGTAGAAGCGCGGCTCAACAGCATATGTGTGATACTCGCTACCGAGATTGAATTGTTGGAGTTGGACGGGCGTATTCGTAACAAAGTACGACAGCAGATTGATAAGAACCAGCGCGAGTTTTATCTACGCGAGCAGCTAAAAGCCATCCACGATGAGCTATCGGGCGAGTCCGGAAACGAAATTCTAGAAATACGCAAAAAGATTGAAGAAAAGAATCTTCCGCCCGATGTCACCGATAAAATGTTGAAAGAGCTAAATCGGCTTGAGCGTATGAGTAGCGTTTCGCCCGAAAGCAACGTAGTACGTACCTATCTGGATTGGGTATTGGCGCTGCCTTGGAACGAGTCAACCGAAGATAATCTCGATGTAGCACATGCTGCATCTGTGCTGGATGCTGACCACTACGGGTTGGAAAAAGTTAAAGACCGCATCCTCGAATTTCTGGCAGTGCGACAATTGACTGCTAAGGCGGAGAAACGGATGAAGGGACCAATTCTGTGCCTTGCGGGTCCTCCCGGTGTGGGCAAAACCAGTTTAGGGCATAGCATTGCAAGCGCTATGGGGCGTAAGTTTGTACGCATCAGTTTGGGTGGTGTGCGTGACGAAGCAGAAATTAGAGGGCATCGCCGCACCTATGTGGGCGCCTTACCCGGTCGCCTGATTGCTGCACTCAAGCAAGCCGGAACGCGCAACCCGGTTATGCTATTGGACGAAGTGGACAAGATGAGCAGCGATTTTAAGGGCGACCCTACCGCTGCCCTGCTAGAAGTGCTTGACCCGGAGCAGAACGGTACTTTTGTTGATCACTACATAGACCTGCCATTCGACCTTTCCGAAGTTCTGTTCATTACCACCGCCAACTACGTGCCGAATATTCCACGCCCGCTGCTGGATCGCATGGAATTAATTGAAATCGGTGGCTATACCGAAGAAGAGAAATTGCAAATCGGGCGGCGTTTTTTGCTTACCAAACAACTGGAAGCCCATGCGCTCGAATCCGGCACGCTGCAAGTACCAGAGAAAATGATGCGTACTATCATTCGCAACTATACGCGGGAAGCAGGCGTACGCAACCTTGAACGTCGCCTTGCTACGGTGTGTCGCAAAACCGCACGCCTGCTGGTGGAGGGCAAAGTCAAGCGGTTGGCGCTTAGCCCGTATTATCTTGAGCAATTTTTGGGTATCCCTTATTTCGCTATGACCCCCGAAGTAGGGCATAACCAAATCGGTATAGCTTTAGGCTTAGGCGTAACCGGACATGGCGGGGAAATTCTGCCGGTGGAAGTGGTCACTATGCCGGGTCGCGGCAACCTGATTGTCACCGGACGATTAGGCGAGGTGATGCAGGAATCGGCGAAAGCCGCGTTGAGCTATGCTAAGAGTCGCAGCCATGAATTGGGTATAGACGTGGCGGCTCTGGAAAAGCTCGATTTGCATATCCACTTGCCAGAAGGCGCAACCCCTAAAGATGGACCAAGTGCGGGTATTACCATCGCTGTTGCGCTTATTTCCGCGCTCAGTCATCGCCGGGTACGCACCGATACCGCAATGACCGGGGAAATTACTTTGCGCGGGCGTGTGTTACCCATTGGCGGTTTGAAAGACAAATCGCTGGCGGCGCATCGTGCCGGTATAAAACGCATTATCACCTCTGCCGCTAACAGGCGCGATATGCCGGAATTGCCGAAAATCGTGCTTAAAGAATTGGAGTGGCTCTGGGTTGATAGTATGGATGAAGTAATGCGCGAAGTGTTTGTCACAGAGGATATACCGCCCGCTCTTATTGATAAGGTTGAAGAGAGTTTGCCGATGGCGACAGCAGAACCCACCGCGCCCCATCAAAATTCAAAGGGTTCTAAAGCTCCCATTAATACTGAGTTGCCGGAACAAATATTGCCGACACAAGAGCCTCCTATCGCTAACAGCGAAGGGAATTAACCAATCGGGGAAAACCGAAGGTAGTCTGGCGGATAAAAAGAGCGGTTCGTAACCCCCACTACTGGGTGCATGCGAACCGCTTTTTTTAATTATTTTTTGTCAAGCACTTCCCGTACTCTATTTAATAAAACCGTTGGGGTGAAGGGCTTCTGGATAAATTCGGCTTTACCATTAGTAGTAACCTGTTCTACCAAATCGCTACTATAACCGGACATCAACATTAACTTTATTTTCGGGAAATATTTATGCAAATAGTCAATCAGTTCTAGTCCGCCCATTTCGGGCATCACCACATCGCTGATTAGTAAGTGGATTTCTTCTTTGTATTGGCGGCAAATTTCCAGCGCTTCCTTGCCATTAGCGGCTTCCAACACTTTAAATCCTTTTTTACTCAGAATTGTACGCCCCAATCGCCGCACCAATTCCTCATCTTCTACTAACAAGATGGTTTCCGAACCGGATTTTGACGATACTACTTCGTGCTGCACTGGTTCATGTTTCTCGTTGCTTTCGAAACGCGGCAAATAAATCCGGAAAGTAGTGCCAACCCCAATCTGACTATCTACCAGAATCATACCCTCACTTTGTCGGATAATGCCGTACACCGTAGCCAGTCCCAAGCCTGTGCCTTTGCCGAGTTCTTTGGTGGTAAAGAAAGGTTCAAATATATGGCTTAGAACCGCCTCATCCATTCCATACCCATTATCGCTGACGGTAATCAGCACATAAGGTCCCTGCTTCAATTCGCTATGAAGCTTTGCCATAGCCTCATCAACCTCGATATTGTTAGTTTCTAGCTCTACTTTGCCGCCATTTGGCATTGCATCTTTAGCATTGATTACCAAATTCAGAATAACCTGTTCTATTTGAACGGGGTCAGCTTTTATTTTACCCAAATCCGGGGCAAGCTTCTCGATTAGAATAATATCTTCTCCAATCAAGCGCTTTAACATACGACCCATTTCTTGAATTCTATAATTCAGATCCATTAATTTGGGCTGGAGCATTTGGCGACGGCTGAAAGCCAATAACTGCCGGGTTAGGGAAGCCGCTCTATTTGCGGCAGTTTCGATTTCGAGCAGACTGACACGACTAGGGTCGGTCTCAGGCATATCAAAACTCAACAGATTTGCGTAACCGATGATAGCAGTTAGGATATTATTAAAGTCATGGGCAATTCCCCCTGCCAACCGCCCCACCGACTCCAGTTTTTGCGCCTGAAACAGTTGTTCCTGGCTCTTTACAAGCGCATCTTGGGCATCTCTCAAGCTGGTTATATCACGGGAGATAGTAAGCACCGACTCAATTTCGCCCGTTTCGCTATATTCTGGGACAATCCGCGCTTGGTAATATACTTCGCCTTTGGTAGGAGAAGGATAGGAAAATTCTACGGTGCCTTCTCTGCCGGTTTCGAGGAGGGTTATAATGGCATTGTAAATTTTTTCTTTATCTTTCGGGCTAAAAGCCTGTTCTGCAATGGCAGTGCCGATTAGCGTTTCAGCCGGGCGATTTATAATCTGCGCCATTGGCGGATTCGCGTAGAGAAACAAGCCCTGTTTATCCAAACGGCTTATTATATCGGGCGAATTTTCGACTAGAGCTTTGAATTCCTGTTCACGCTTGCGTAGAGCTTGCTCTGCTTTCTTCCGCTCGGTAATATCATGGGCAGAACGCAGCACATAGCGGCAATTACCGCCCTCATCTATCACTGGCGTGAGAGTAGCTTCCCCATAAAAAGTTTGTCCTGCTGGTTTGATTTTGTATTCGTATTGATAGGGCTGGCGCAATTCTATTGCTCTTCGATAATGCGCCAACTCTTTTTCAATATATTCCTCATCGAAACCGGAAATATAGTGCAGAAATCTCCAATCTTTGCCGACAACATCCGCTAAGGTCACGTCAGGTTGAAACCTGTTAATAACCCTAAACATGCTTTCGTTAAGGGTAACAAGCACCCTCGGAATCCCCTCCTTAACTTCATACAAGGTAATCATATCCGAAGTATTGTTAAAGGTTAGGGACATGCGCTGTTCACTCTCGCGCAATGCCTCCTCTGCCAGTTTGCGTTCGGTAATATCCTCGAAAGTGGCATACACCCTATACGGCTTTGCTTCACCCTCACGGAATTGTGGCACAGCGTTAATATTAATCCAGACAGGGCTGTTTATGGCAGAGTTGAAAACCCCCATCACGACATTTCTCACTTCTTGCCCAGTTTCCAACGCCTGCATGCTGGGGTGTGTTTCACCGGGAAAGGGCGAGCCATCTTCATGTATAGAACGCCAGCTTGGGTCAATCGAGGTTCGCCCTTGCATTTGCGCCAACGATAGCCCTAAAATCCTCTCGGCAGCAGGGTTAGCGTCAGTTATCAGCCCGTTTGCATCTTGATAAACTACGCCCAGCGTCATAGTATCAAACAGGTTGCGAAAACGCTTCTCACTTTCGCGCAAAGCTGTTTCGGCGTTTATCTGCTCACTGATGTCGCGGGCAGCCACCACAAATACTATTTTGCCTTGCCATTCAGAGGTTCGCATTGATAGTTCGGTGGGAAAAATCGTGCCATTCTTACGGCGATGGTAGCGCAGAGGTATAACCGAGCTTCCGATAACCGGGTTATCGGTTAATCGCTTTGTTTCTTCAGACTGTGCGGATATATCAGTATTGCGTAAGGTTAAAAATTCTTCTTTGGTGTAGCCGTAAATTTCGGTAGCGGCAGTATTGGCATCCAGAATTAATCCGGTAGCCTGCTCTATCAGGAAGACAGCTTCCTTTTCCAGCTCAAAAATCTGCCGATATTTATTCTCACTCTCGTACAGAGCGAATTCTGCTTGCTTATACTCGGTAACGTCAATTGCCACACCTACCGCACCCTTGATGTTTCCAGCCTCATCCTTTAGAACGTTACTGTGAAAATCGTACCAACTGTTCCCCATCTTGACGGTTTCTTTAATCTCTTCCTTCAAGAATCGCGCAGTGATATTATTTACCAGCGCCTTTTCGGTATCATCATGTATCGTGTGAAGCCAATTGCCTTTTAGCTGTTCAGGTGTAAGGCTAAGCCGTTCCAACCCCTTGCCCTCTGAGAACGAAACTGCACCATTTTGGTCAAGGGCAAAGACAAATACAGGCAGGCTATTGATGATGGTATTCAAGAATTGGTTGGATTGCTGGAGTTCTGCTTCGCGTGAATGCAAATCGCTTTCGGATTGTTCCAGTTCAGCTACTCTGGCACGTAGGCGTTCTAATTCTTCCTCGTGCTGGTTCCTATTATGATTTGTGGCGCTGTGCTGCATACTGTCGCTTTCGATTTTATTTATATTGGTTAGGATGGTTTCTGTAATTAATTTGGGAATAAAACAAAGCCTATCAAAGAATCTGGTTTCCTAATGTAAGCATTTCCCAAACAGCTAGATAACATTTAGATATTTGCCTAAATATATTAGGTTTTATTTATATAAAGTTATTATAGCAAATTAGAAATCTTAAAGAAAGGTTTTTGAACACTTTTTAACTCCAATAAATTTTATAGGGAAATTTGCAAATTCGGAAAAGGGGTAGCAGGAGGTCGGTGTCCTAAAAATGTTTCTTTTATATCTCCACGCAACTACGTTAAACAAATCGCTTATTTCAAGCGATTCAACGATTCAACGATTCCATCAATTTCACTTGCGGCGGAGGAGTTCACCGATAATAAAGGCGGGCGTACTGCGCCACCGTACATGCCGAGTTTATCCATCGCGTATTTCAAGCCCGCGACTCCGAAACGGGTTGTGACTGCTGCGTTGGGAGCAAGTATCTGCAATTGTAATTGCTGCGCTTCTACCAGATGACCGTTCCGAAAGTAATTATAAATATCGAGGCATTGTTGAGGCGCAATATTTGCTAACGCTGCCACGCCACCCACACCACCTACCGCCAGCGTTGGCAATAGGAACGAAGCAGACCCCGCCAGTATCGCAAAATCTAGCTCGCGCTCCTCTACACCTTGCACTAACTCGCTGATTTTTACCAGATTTCCCGAACTTTCCTTCAAGCCGATAATATTAGGGTGGGCGGCAAGTTTGAGAATGGTTTCCACGCTCATGTCAATTCCGGCATAAGCGGGCATGTTATAAAGTATCACTGGGATGGGCGAAGCATCGGCAACGGCGGTAAAATGCGCTACCATAGCATCCCCGGTCATAGCATTTTTATAGTAACCGGGCGTAATAACTATTGCGGCATCTGCCCCGTTTTCCGCCGCCGCGCGGGTTAGGCGAATAGTAGCGCGGGTGGATTCCGCGCCTGTTCCGGCGACCAACAGCTTATCCGATGGTATAGATTTTCGCGCTGTTGCAATTGCTGCCAGCTTTTCAGATTCTTCTAAATATACATATTCGCCGTTACTGCCTAGAATCACAAATCCGGTCAACCCAAAGCGGCTCAGGGTTTCGAGGTTTTCACGCAAGCATTCTACTGCTAGTTCACCCTGTGCATCGAAAGGGGTAGGTAGGGGCGGCATTACTCCGGCTAAATTGGCAGGAGTGATTTTCTTTCCAGTCATTTATTTTTTACTCCTGCTCATTAACTTGCAAACCGTTTACCTCATGTCCATGGGTAGCCTTGAACATGGCAATATAATCTTCCCTGACCGGACTGAAAATATCGAGGGTAAGGCAAGGTTTATCGCCAATACCCCGTGCGGCATGCAAAACCCCGCCGGGAGCAAGGTATATATCACCTTTGGTTACGCGCTTGCCGTTTTCCTCTGCCAGATCGCCAATGTAAAAAATAAATTCGCCTTCCAGCACAGTACCCATCTGTTCGTGAGGGTGGCTATGTAGCGGCACTAACGCATTGGGTTCGAGAGTGACAAAGCTCATCGTCACGTTTTCACCGCTGAAAAGCTGCATTTTAATACCTTGTGCTAGTTCGAGAGGCTTAATGTTGTCAAGGTTATAAAACCCGGCTACAGCCTTAAGATTTTCCTGTATTTCGCTCATTTATTTATCCTCATTATTAAGCCAAACACTTATTCAATATCGCGAATGCCGGGCTTGAGCGGTATCAGAAAAGCGATTACCAGCGCCACTCCAAGACTAATCCAGTCCCAGTAATGAAGAATCTGCTGTTTTGCCAACATATCTTGAAATTCAACCCAACTTACAAACTTCAGATTGTTGATGCCGATAATTGAAGCGTAAAGACATAATCCAAAAGTCAACAATGTGGCAAGTACCGCTGCCAACATTACCAGAATACCTTGACGATTCTCGCTGCCGGAGCGCGTACTAACGCCCACTAAGAAGCCCACTACTGCAAAGCTTACCATTAAGACCTGCCGCGTAATCAGACTGGCTATTCCAAAAAGCGCAGCGCATAAAACGCCAAAAATTACTCCTACCAGAAAGCCAACCGCAGCATGGGAGAAAGTACCGGGCGCAGAGTAAATTTGTTGTAGAGAAATGGCGCTGGCACACTCGTAGCAAATCTTTTTGCTTGACCCCATGAAGCCTTTAATTGTAACTGAGGTTGCCAACGGCTTGATTTGGCGACAATTTGGACAAGTAAAATTGCCTTCGTAGAGAACGCTGCCGGGTCGCGGCTCAGTTATACCAAAACTGGCAACGGTAGAACTGGTCAAAGAATCCATATTTACCGGTTGACGTGGCAATTTTAAAGACTGTAAGGTTGGTGGAGTAGGAACTTCCTGCGAATTTTTGGATTCAGGAATTGAAGCCATTTCGGGAAAGGGGGGTTTGGGTATCGCCCATAAATTATCAGGATTACTGGAGGGCGAGTTGTAATTCTCGTCAAAAATACTTGGCGGTAGGCTAATATGAGTCTGGTTTTGTTCTTCTAGCAGACGCGCTAAAATTTCGAGTGTGCCAGAAGAAGCGTTAGTGGTTAGTAGGGGTTTCCCGCAATTGGCACAATCTGTTGCTTCGGTTTTATTTTTAAATCCGCAATATATGCAAAACATCTTGTTGCTTCGCTGTAAAAATGCAACGGGTGCAAGGCGGAAATCCCTGCCCCGTCAAAAGCTGCACAACCCCTTATTTGCGGGCAGATACCTCAAGGGTAGTTGCCACAATCTGTACGAAATCGTTAGCCTTCAAGCTTGCGCCACCCACCAACGCCCCATCAACTTCAGGCTGGCTTAAATACTCGGCGATATTCTTAGCGTTTACGCTACCGCCATATTGAATACGCACCGCATTTGCCAATTCTGCATCGTAAAGCTCGGTTAGTACCTTGCGGATATGAGCGGATATGGTATTGGCGTATTCACCGTTAGCCGCTTTACCTGTACCGATTGCCCAAATAGGCTCGTAGGCAATAACTGCTGTACTTGCGTCTTGGCGACTAATGCCCTCAAACGCGCCGCGCACTTGCCGCTCTACCACTGCTTGAGCTTGCCCGGCTTCATTCTGTTCCAGATTCTCACCTACCGCAATAATTGGCGTGATGTCATGTTTAAAAGCGGCTTTGACCTTACGGTTAACATCGGCATCGGTTTCCCCTAATAGGGTGCGCCTTTCGCTATGCCCGATTATAACGTAATCGCAAAACTCGCGAAGCATGAGCGGAGAGACCTCGCCGGTAAAAGCGCCTTCCTCTTCCCAGTACATATTCTGCGCGCCCAATTTTATTTCTGTATCTTCCAGCAACTCGGTTTGAACGGCAAAGAGCGCAAGAAAAGGCGGGCAAAGCACCACTTCAACCCCTTCAAACGAGTCAAGGTCGTCCATCATATCTTCTACAAGGTCGAGAGCTTCGTCAACAGTTTTATTCATCTTCCAGTTACCGGCGATTATAGGAGTACGTTTACCGGAACTGAACCTGTTAATCTGCAAAATATTTCCTCCATACGGCAGTGTATAAACTCTATGCTTTATGATAGAATACCCCCTTTCCTGAAAAAGGAAAAGGGGCAAGATGTACTATTTATCGTTGAGAGCCGCTACACCGGGTAAAATTCGCCCTTCCAGAAATTCAAGGCTTGCGCCGCCGCCGGTGCTGATGTGGGTCATTTTGTCTGCCAAACCGCTCTGCTCAACTGCTGCCACGCTCTCACCGCCGCCGATGATGGTGGTGCCGTCCACTTCTGCCAGAGCTTGTGCCACTGCGGTTGTGCCTTTGGCAAAAGCCTCAAACTCGAACACGCCCATAGGTCCGTTCCAGATTATTGTTTTAGCATCTTTCAGACGCGCTTTGTAATCTGCTACGGCGGCGGGTCCAATATCGAGAATACGGGTGCCTGCTGCTACTTTGTCGGGGGTAGTAATGCTGTAACTTGCATCTGGAGCAAAACGATCTGCTGCCACCACATCAACCGGAAGCACGATTCGAGTGCCTTCTGCGCTACCCAGCAATTCCTTAGCCAGCTCTACTTTGTCATTTTCCACCAGCGAATCGGCAACGTCAAAGCCCTTCGCTTTAAAGAAGGTGTTAGCCATACCACCACCGATGAGCAGGGTATCAACCTTGACGCGGGTGAGCAGGTTCTGAATCACGCCGATTTTGTCCGAAACTTTCGCGCCGCCCAGAATCGCTATCAAGGGGCGAGTGGGATTGGAAAGCGCTCCGCCCATGATTTCGAGTTCTTTTTGCATCAGGTAGCCCGCTACACTCTCGCTAATGTAGTGGGTTACGCCTTCGGTGCTGGCATGGGCGCGATGGGCAGTGCCGAAAGCATCGTTCACATACACATCGCCTAGCGCGGCGAGTTGCTTCGCAAAATCAGGGTTGTTCTTTTCTTCTTCTGCATGAAAGCGTAGGTTCTCCAGCAACGCCACGTCCCCATCCTTGAGGGCATTTACCGCTGCTTCTACATCCGCGCCCACGCAATCATCAAGTTTGGTCACGGGCTTACCGAGCAGTTCGGCAAGATGGGTGGCAATCGGGTTCAGGCGCAACTTGTCTTCCGCCCCTTTTGGTCTGCCAAGGTGCGACATTAAAATTACTTTCGCCCCTTTTCCCGCCAAATAATTAATTGTAGGTATGGCAGAGCGAATGCGAGTGTCGTCAGTAATCTGTCCATTTTCCAAAGGTACGTTGAAATCCACGCGCACCAGTACGCGCTTTCCGCTGACAACTACATCTTCGATAGTTTTTTTGTTCATAATAACTGACCCATCCTTGTTTACATAAATATTCTTCGTTACTCTTTTTACTGCGGGTGACAACCTGAGAACTAACGTTACTCAGTATTTATAACTGCAAACTGCGTCAAACTTCATTTGTACGGTGGCGCTAAGAATAAGTTCTTACGCACTGTTAACGTAGAACAAGCGCAAGTCAAAGCCTGTCCGGAATCGTGGGAAACAGGCATAGCAACCGGGTTGGCAAATCGGGAATTAAATTTATAATGCTGGTAAATATCAAAAAGCTGGAAATAGGCAGCTTTTAAAGGGTCGGTCAGACTAAACGCAGCCAATGTTAAAACTGCATCCGGGTTCTGTACTACTCGAAATTTCAAGGCTTGGCGACCGTTTCGCCTCAATCCGATAATACCCATGCCGCTGGGCATTGAGGGTATCTCCTTTCCACGATTTCCGGGTAGAGGAGCAGTTACTAACTTTTTAGATAGAGAAAGCTAACTTAGTGTTCTTGTTTCAATTATTATAGCATGCGCTAAAGGACTAAGCCAAATGCTTATGGTTCTAAAGCTTGGATGCTACCGTTGGCGAACTGCCCACAAATTTAGAAAAATGCTCAGGAAGCGGGTTTGGGGGCAGCCAGTTTGAAAATCTTTTAAGAGATATAAGTTCTCGGTTTAGAAATCTCGCTTAACCCACTCCTCCGGGTCAACACCAATAGCGCCAATTCGTATTTCCCAATGCAAGTGCGCTCCGGTGGAAAGCCCGGTTGTGCCAACTTTTCCGATTAAATCGCCCTGATTTAGCATATCACCCACCTTTACAGTGATAACCGATTGGTGGAAATAGGCGCTATGCACCCCTAACCCATGATCTATAATCACAATTCCGCCCCGCACTTTCTGAAATTCTGCCAGCACAACCATCCCACGCTGTGGCGCTTTAATCGGTGTACCTTGTGGTATCCCAAAATCTATTGCGTCATGGATTTCGCTTCCACCGCCTACATAATCGCGGCGAGAACCAAAGGGCGTAGTGATGGGTCCGGTAAGGGGCAAGCTAAAACGCCCACTCCAAAGCTTTACAGGAGTGACCTGATTGTAAAAGCTGTAAACCCGGTCACGTTCGCGTTGCTGTTCCGCATCGCTGCCAAGACTAGATTCTACAGCGGGGTCAAGCTGAATGGTTTGGTGTTCAAATTGACCCGCCAGAATTCCTATGTTCTGCTCAAAGCGTCGCACTACCCCAGTGTTATCAATAATTTCTGTTAGCAGTAGTTGTGGACGCAAAGCAGCATTACTGGCAACCGGTGTATAAGCAACTAATTCGTTTGCTTGAGAAACGAATGTTAATTTCTGACCGTTGAAACTAGCGATAACATTAGAAGGCACACTTCCTAGCGCCCGCACTTTGAGAGTGCGTCCCTGCACCACTGCGCCAGAATCTGGGCGAACACTGAAAGTTTGGGGCAAGTGGTGTCCGGTTAGCCGGAATGAGTCTGTACCCAACAATCCTAATAACACCTCATATTCAGTCCCGCTAAATTCGGGATGATACTCAAAGCGGTTGCGTTCAAAATACTGCACGGTATAACCACCTTCGGTAAATTCTTCCGAGAGGGGAAATCCAAAAATAGCCAAACCCCCATGGCTATCCCAGTAACGTTTAAATCCCGCGCTCAGAGTGTGCCGAGTCTCGGTGAAATAATAACGGCTTGAGGTACTAGGCACATAGGGTGCTGGGTCAAATTTACGCCCAATAATAGTTTGAACTCCCAACAAACCTAACTCTATCTCGTAAGGTGTTCCCTTAAATTCAGGATGATACTCGAACCTCGCTCTCTCAAAATACTGGACGGTATAAGTTTTCCCATCAATCGGGTTTGTTTCCGAGTATTCTTCTGATAGTGGGAAGCCAAACTGAGCCAAGCCTCCGTGCTGCTGCCAATAGGTGCGAAAGCCACCACTCAAGTAATGCCCAGTATCAGGAAAATAGGTGCGAGTAGGGTCAGTAGAAGATGGCGCGGGCAGGCTATCTCCCGGATCGAGTGCTACAGCGAAGGCTGGCACAGGTTCAACCAATATTGATAGCAAGAAAACCAAAGTAAAAAATACACCTGCTGGTCTTATCACTTTCACTTTTGGAACTCCTCTATTCAAAGTGGATTCTTTTGAGAATAAAAACTGCAACCATTTTATGCTACTTTAGCTGAAAATGCAGTTGTTATACGCGGAGTTTTCAATGGTAGCTTAGGATGCCAAATTGCGGCAAATGGCTTGCTACTAACGAAGTCTGTAGCTGAGATTAGCGGGGAATCGGTACTAAGGTAACATTGTGAAATATAGAACTTTAAATTACACTATATATATACGAATAATTATGTATGAATATTTAATCTTTTTATATCTAGCAACAGAGTTTGTAAAAGGAAAACTCCATTACTAAAGTGGTAGCAAATACGTCCCAGCTCTATATCATACCAACAACGCAAGCTGCTCTAACATTTCTAAAATACGTGTTAGCTAGGCTCACTAACTAAAATCCTCGCCAATGCTCTTCCTGTTTTTGCTTTAAGAAAGTTGAGTGGCGAACAGCCTTGTATTCGTATTGTCTTTTTTGGTTTGTAGTCTGGGGTGTGTAGCATTTGAACAGCTTCAAAAGAAACTTCTGTTTTGGAGCTAGTAAGGATTGAATCGCGATGAAGAACAAACGGATTGTCGTTTTTGGCTTGTTCCTTATGCTAAGTAGCATCTTAATTGGACTCATAGCCTTTATTTCCAGTTCCGATACTATTAAGACTCAAGCAGCAACCCCTGCTTCCAACGTTTTAACAATTAATAATTCAGCGGTAAAACACACCTTTTCCAGCAAAATGCTGGGAGTAAATATGGTCAATTGGGAACATGCTTGGGGCAAACCCTATCCGGGCGATGTTACCGGATTGGCGCAAGCTTTAAAGGCTGCTAAAATCGGTCTTATCCGATATGGCGGGGGGAACTGGACTAATACTCTTGGTTGGGATCGTACCGCAGAACGGACTCCCTATACCGGGTGGCCCAATGCCACTAACGGTCCTTATTGGTTCCAGTTTAATCCACGCGAAATTGACAGCCTTGCTAAATTGGCACAATTATCAGGTGCGGACGTGCTGATTGAAGTAAATGTTTCCACCAATAACCCGACTATGTGGGCTGATATGGTCAAATACACCAATGTGGAGCATAATTACAAGTTCAAATACTGGGAAATTGGCAATGAGTTGGATTTAGCAAGCTCTACGCCTAGCCCAGATGAATATGTCACTCGCCTTGGTCAATATACCGACGCAATGATGAGCGTTGACCCAACCATTAGCATTACTGCATCGGCGGCGGCATCTCCCTATGAAGCAACCCGGTTGGGTTACAATGATACTATTACCACGCTTTCTCAATATCTCACCAAGCCCTATACAATGGTTTCTCCAAAGGGTAATAAAATTAAGGCTTTATCGTATCACTGGTATCAAGCCTGTAACAGCGTTACCGCTGCGGATTTACAACTTTATCAATATAGTGGCTTGGCTACCAACTCTTGGCGCAATAATTACTCGCGTATAGAAGCCGATTTGATGCCGCTACGGGTTACCAATGAGATTACTCATGATTCGATTCCACAGGGTGTTACAGAGCTTAACTTTGACGCATGTAATTATGATAATCCCATGAACGGGAATTTTTTGAATGCGCTATGGACTACCGATGTATTGGGACGTATGGCTTACAATGGTGCCGATTTTGCCACTCGTTGGGAAGGTTACGGTACACAGGGTTACGGCATGATTTATCCGAATGATAGCCTTAATCCCACCCAACTTTATGCGCGTCCGGCTTATTATGCCTATTTAATGTATGCCAATTATTTCGGGGATCAGATGGTGGAATCTAGTAGCAACGACAATGCCCGTTTATCTGTATGGGCTTCGCGAGATTCTACTGATACTACCAAGTTAAAGCTAATGGTCACTAACCTTTCGGCAAATGAGTTGCCTACTACACTTAATACCACAGGCTTTACTGCCGGTTCGGGTAGCTTGTACCAGTTGAGAAGCGCCAAACCGGCGGATATTAGCGCTGCCAGCCTAACGGCACCGGCTACAATCAATGGCGTATCTGTTAATATGATGGATGTAGCCGGAAGTCTTAACGGTATTAAGCCAGTGGCGTTGGCGGTATCAGGTTCTTCCTTTAACTATACTTTTCCAGCGTATTCCACGACTGCCATTATTTTGACGAGCGGTAATGTAATTTCAACGCCTACACCTACCGCAACAGCGATACCAACCGCTACGGCTACACCAAATCCTACTACCACCGCGCCTGTCGCAACCGCTACGCCCACTCCTAGCTCTAACACGCCTATTCCAACCGCAACCGCTACGGCTACTGCAGGTGGGCAGAGTATTACTACTTCGGTAACTACTTCTAAAACAATGGTCAATCCCGGTCAAGCAGTTACGCTTAATACTATTGTAAAAGCAGGGAGTAGCGCTGCTACTTGGTTGGTAGATACCGAAATATATTGCTCTACCGATAAGGTGAACTGGACTAAGGATTTCCAAAATTATCGCGACTCGCAAAAATTTACCGCCGGGCAAACTCTCTCATATGCCGATACTTGGAACGTGCCTTCAAATCACGCTACTGCTCAGTGTGTAATCAAGGTAGGTCTCTTTTTACCGGGATGGAGCAGTCAGGTAATGTTTAGCGATGTTGGGACAATTGCAGTTGGCAATACTTCGCCTCCAACCAATACGCCTACACCAGTTCCTACAACCCCAACTGGGACTGTCGGCACTGGTCTCAAAGGCGAATATTTTGACAATGTTGATTTTACAAACCTTAAACTCACCCGTGTTGATAAGACTGTGAACTTTAATTGGGGTAATGGCTCACCAGACTCTTCAATCGGAGTGGATACTTTCTCGGTACGCTGGTCTGGTCAGGTGCTACCACAGTTCTCCGAGACTTACACTTTCTACACCCAATCTGATGATGGGGTGCGGTTATGGGTAAACGGACAATTGTTGGTAGATAACTGGACTAATCACGCTTCTGTTCAGAATAGCGGTACTATTCAACTTACCGCCGGGCAAAAGTATTACATCCGAATGGAATATTATGATAACCGTGGTTCGGCAATAGCAAAACTGTCTTGGTCTAGCCCTAGCCAGAGCAAGCAGATTATACCTGTGAACCGCTTGTTCCCTGCTGCCGGATAACCGGATATTGCCTGATTAATTAATCGCTATAATGAAATGGTCAATCTCTACAAGGGGTTGACCTTTTTATTGGTGTTAGCGCAATGAACTTGTCGCCTTCGGGTGAGCGTGTTATCTTTTGTAGGGTTTGAGTACATTATTTACAAGATAGGCAGACGACAATATGAGCGAGTTGACCCATTTTAATGAAGAAGGACGCGCCCGCATGGTGGATGTGTCCGAAAAAGCAATTACAGACCGCCGCGCGGTGGCACGCGGTACAGTAGTGATGCAACCTGAAACCTTGCAACTTATCAGGGAAGGGCGCGTGAAGAAGGGCGATGTGCTGGCAGTAGCGCAGGTAGCCGGGATTATGGCTGCAAAAAAAACTCATGAAATTATCCCTATGTGCCACCCACTACTCTTGAGCGGGATTAATCTTCGCTTTGAACTGGACGATTCCAAAAACGCAGTTTTGATTGAGGCAGAAGTGAAAACTACCAGCCAAACCGGAGTTGAGATGGAAGCTCTTACGGCTGTTAGCGCGGCTGCTCTGACCATCTACGATATGGTAAAAGCGGTTGACCGCGCTATGAGTATTGAGAATATTAGGTTGGTTCATAAGAGCGGCGGCAAATCCGGTACATTTGAAGCCCAATAAGGCACGCCCAGTTGTCAATACACAGAATTCGGAGGTGCAGACTGATGAGTTCGCTGCTCGTTATAGAATCGGCTGTATTCCCCGATAATTTGATGTGCCTCTTTCGGGCTTTCAAATTCATTTAGTAACACATACTTATATTTAATCGTCCGCCACAAACATAGCGTGCTACCTCTGCATTGCTAGGCACTCCCCTTTTTGAAACGCTACCAGCTTTTATGGCATATATCCTCTAAAAAGTTTGAATTGATAATTAGCCATATCCGGGCTTTCACCTTTAATAACTCTTTCATTGGAAATGAATACACTGGCATAAAGCTCTAATCTCTGTTTTTCAATTGGCAGGAATATTCATGCGGCAGGCAATAGAACAAAGTAAAACAGCAGCAAAATTAGAAATAATTGCCAAACACCCTTCTAGGAAGGATTTGGTTTTCTTATTCATCGCTATATTCTTGGTGATGTCATATATTGCGCCACGCTGGAGCGATTGGAATCAAAACTCCAGAGTAAACCTTGTACGCGCTATTGTGGACAAGGGTACTGTGCAGATTGACGCTTTCATTGCCAACACAGGTGATTATGCTTTTTATAATGGGCATTATTACTCTGATAAACCACCCGGTCCCGCCTTAGCAGGGGTGCTACCTTACGCTGCGCTGAAAATGGCGCTTAGCAATCCATTGGCGGACAAGGCGTTGGAGATTGCAGGTAATTCCAGAACTTTCAGTCAAAGCTTTAGTGAGGGCAGCAACACTGGAACACAACTTACTACATCGCGTGACAAACTAATCGGAGCATTGGCAAGAATAGTTTTGGCAATGTTTTTGGTTTCGATTCCAGTTTCGATTATGGCATGCTTATTTTTGGTGTGGGCTTGCGAATTAACCGGGCGTTATTGGGCAAGCCTTGCGCTGAGCCTTGCGCTCATATTTGGCACAACACTATTCCCCTATAGTTCAATGTTTTATAACCATGCCCTGACAGCCGCGCTTTTATTCAGCGGGTTCTTCCTGTTATATCGTTTGCAAAATAGTAAAGGTCAACCCGGTTGGTTAATACTTTCGGGCTTTCTGCTGGGTTTCAGTATCATTTCACAATACGAGACAGTTCTGATAGCTGCGGTGCTTGGATTATATTCGTTGGCTACAGTGGAACGCTTGCATTGGCTCCACCGTATTTTGTGGATTGCAATCGGGATATTACCCTCTGTTATAATTTTGGTTGCCTATGATTTGGTAGCCTTTGGCACACCCTTTCCGGTGGGTTATTCATACTCAACTCTTTGGTTGGATCGCCATTCACAAGGCTTTATGAGCCTTACTCTCCCTCACCTTGAAGCATTATGGGGGATAACCTTCAGCCAGTTTCGAGGTATTTTCCTCTTATCGCCATTCTTGCTACTGGCAATTCCGGGTTTTTATTATGGCTTGCGTAATGTCGGTAATCGTTTGGAAGCAATCGTATGCCTTTGGGCATCTGCCGCTTTCCTAACTTTCAATTCGAGTTCCATAATGTGGGCAGGCGGTCATGCCTTTGGTCCCCGCTATATCGTCAGTTGCCTTCCTTTTATGAGCTTCGGCATAGTATTTTTGCTTAAAGAAGCAGCAAAAGAAAAATGGAAGTTTGCGGGATTTTGGTTTGGCATACCGGCAGTGTTTTCAGTATTGGTGGTAATGTTCGGCTCAATTGCCGGAAGAAATTGGCCTTCTGATGAGTTTGAAAACCCTGTAAGAGATTTTCTTTTACCTGAATTACTATCCGGGAATCTTGCTAGAAATCCCGGTACTGCCCTCGGATTAAAAGGATTTTACAGTTTTCTTCCTCTACTCTTGGCGCTATGTATCTTATACCTTCTTTTATATCGTTTAAAGAAGCCACGCCGCCGCATGAAAGTTACATCTGAAAATAACTTGATAGGTTTTCAAAGTGCCGTTGAAGTCAAGCAATATGAGCTTATACCTATGGGAAAATCGAAGCCAAGTTTTATAGGTCGCTTCTGGCTAAACGGAAAATGGCTGGTTACTCTAGTAACAACGCTCGTTATACTTTTTTCTACCTTGCCTTATCTGTTCGGCTACCTTAGAACTCCGCCAAATAAAACATTTATGGGGATTATGTTGGATGTGCCAGATACGACCCAGTATTGGGCATGGATGCGAAGCTTTGGAGATAGCTGGATTATTGGCAACCCGCTTACACCTGAGAAAAACGACCCGGCGTTTTTTAACTTGCTATGGCTGATACTTGGAAAAGCACAGTTTATTATCGGCATTGGGCAAGAGTGGGTTTACCAGCTTTTTCGCATCTTCTCGATAGTATTCTTCAGTTTAATGCTATGGCGCTTCACGCGCTTTGTTTTTAACAGCCCTCTCTCTAGGAACACCGCTTATCTGCTAGTAATGTTCGGCTGCGGATGGGGTTGGCTTCCGATACTGATAAAACAATTCTCAGGAACACTTTCCAACCCTCTCGCTGTATTTGTATCAGAGCCGAATACTTTCCTGTCAGCGCTGGCAAATCCCCATCTGATTTTTTCTGCCAGTTTGATTCTATGGATTTTCCAACTCGTACTATTGGCGAGTGAGGAAAGTAACCTTAAATATGCTGTAGGGGCAGGCTTTATCGCTTTAATACTCGGTCTGGAACATGCCTACGACCTTTTAATAGTGTACAGCGTGATAGGTTTATTCTGGTTCAGCCATATGTGGCTTAAGCATAGCTTTGACGTTTTATGGTTTAAAATTTGCCTTATTATCGGTCTGCTTTCAGCTTTCCCCTCAATTTATTTTACTTATATCACGATTACCAATCCTACGTGGAAGGGTGTTCTGGCGCAATACGGAAACGCAGGTGTATTTACTCCAGACCCGTTTAATTTGCTAATATTGTTAGGACCTTTGCTTTTGCTGGCATTCTACGCCCTAACATTAAAAGCTCCCGCAGTAAAAGAAAGTAATATTTCGGAATACTCTCAGTACCGAATGCGATTAGTCAAAATCTGGTTTATCGCAGGGTGTTTTCTCATTTATATTCCCGCCAATTTTCAAATCAAAATGCTGAATGGCTGGCAAGTTCCCCTATTTATGCTAACAATAGTGGCAATTATCCCTCTAGCGAAAAGGCTTCACGCTGCCATTGATAAAATTTCAGTTAATGATTGGGCAAAAATACTTTGCGTTGGCGCGATTCTGATAGCTTTGCCTACTACTATTTATCTTTTCAGTTGGCGTTTTGTAGATTTAAACCGTGTTACAGCGCCCTATTATCTGGAGCGAGATGAATTATCTGCAATGAACTGGTTGGAACAGCGCAATAAGCCGCCTGAAATTGTACTAGCTTCCGAAACGCTGGGTTATTACATTGCACCCAAAACCGGAAACCGCCCTTTTCTGGCACATTGGGCAATGACCTTAGACTATTACACAAAACGAACGTTAGTAGCAGAAGTAATGAATCCTGCTACAACTTCAACTAGACGAGCAGAAATTCTCAAAGAATACAAGGTTACATACATCCTCTATGGCTCTGAGGATAAAAAACTTTCACCTGCACTGGATGACCCGAACTTGCAAAAGGTTTTTTCCTCAATCGGTGCGGACATCTATTTATATACGCCGTTGGTATCTAGTGCGGGAGGTAATCGGGTATGAGAATTGGGATTGACGCACGTTATCTGTCACATGGTCTGGTTGGAGGTGTCCATACCTACGTTTTTAATTTAATTCAAGAACTTGCAAGACTCGACACTACCGACCAGTTTTTTCTGTATGCTGATACCAAACGACCTTTTGAACTGCAAAACTTGCCCCACAATTTTACCTTGAAACTCTTGCCTTGGCGCAACAAACTGGATAGCCTGAAAATAGACGCATTCTTCTCAAGATACATTGCTGAAGATAAACTCGATGTTATCCATTTTCCAGCAAATTATGGGTTAGGTCCGCAGGGAGTAGCTACACTCATAACGCTTCATGATGCCTTGAATATTTTCCCGGTCTGGGAATCCATCAAACGGGAACTGAAAAAGCCAAAAGCGATAGCTCAAATCCTGTATCTTCAAGGGTTCACCCGATTGTCTGGGCGAAGAGCAACCCGCTTTGTAACCGTATCGGGCTGGTCAGCCAGCAATATTGCAGAAGTGAGTCGTGGGAAAATCCCGCACCAAAACATCGAGGTAATTCATTCCGCCCCTGCCGCTCATTTTCGGGTTGTCGAAAATATACAGACGCTTGAGGAAGCTAAACGCCGCTTGCAATTACCGAGTAAATTTGTGCTGGCGGACGGCTTGAAAAATCCGGGAGTTATTTTACGCGCATGGGAGTTATTACCTGAGAACTTACGAAATGAGTACCGAATTGTATTTTTCAGTCGCAAACCAGAACTATTACCGATAGCGATGGAGGCAATTCGGGCAAATAAGGCACAGCATCTAATCCGACCGAAGAATGAGGATTTGGTAGCGCTTTATAACCTTGCGACATTGTTTCTTTTTCCTTCTTGGATTGAGGGTTTTGGCTTGCCTATTCTGGAGGCAATGGCATGTGGAGCGCCGGTTATAGCCTCAGATAGAGGCTCAATTCCAGAAATCGGTAGCAAAGCAGCCTACTATCATGATGCCGAAGATGAAGTCTCCCTAGCGCGTTTGCTTGAACAAGCGCTAACCTCTCCAGAAAAGCGAAAAGAGATGCAGACACGCGGATACAAACGCGCTGCTGAATTTAGCTGGCGAAAAACAGCGGAAGAACACTACTTTACTTATAAAAAGCTGGCAAAAATCCCTAGCCCTGCTTTAGCGATTGGATAGGTTTCAAAATTGGTTGTCCGAAACTCTCTGTACAATCTGGCAGCACAAATAGCCATAAAGTTGGTTTCTTTTGGCTTTATGATTTTTGTTGTACGGCAGTTAGGAAAGATTGAATTTGGCAAGTACGCCATCGCTACTTCTTTTGTCGCTGTGCTGATGGTACTTTGCGATTTGGGGTTGGGCAGTTATGTAAGCAGGGAAGTAGCAAGAGATATAAAGCGGGCTGAAGAATTGCTCGGCAATATGATTGCGCTGCGTTTTATTCTGGCAACTATTTTTATCGTATTTACTACCGGTAGCGCATGGGCAATCGGCTATTCATCCGATATAATTCTGGCAATTCTTTTGGGTAGCTCCAGCCAATTACTATTTGCGGTGCAAAGTAGCCTTGATTCAGTTTTGATAGGTTCGCAACGGCTTGGCGCATCAGCCTTTGCCAACCTTGCCAATCAAATAGTGCTGGTGTTTTCAGGGGTAATAATACTACTCTTGGGTTTTGGTTTTATTGGTCTAAGCGTAGCCTCTTTACTAGGAATTCTGGCAGCTACTGTTCTAAATAGCCTGACAATTCGAAAGCGAATAGGTAATATTCGGCTTGTATTTTCGCCTAAAAATTGGTTTTCAATGGTGCGAAAGGGGTTGCCCTTTGGTATTAATCAATTTGCTCTATCCATGTCATATCGGTTAGATAGTTTGATATTGGGCTGGTGCTGGAACAACGCAGTGGTAGGCATGTATGGAGCGGCTTACAACCTAATATTTACCCTGACAACCCTTTCCAACAGCATCAATCTAGCTTTATTCCCCTATATGAGTCGCCAATTCGCGCAGAACCCGGAAATTGCCCGAAAAAACTTTGGTAATTATATACGCTACTTGTTAATGCTTTCCTTGCCTATGGCTACAATCGGTTGCGTGCTGGCAGAACCGCTGGCACATCTGCTCTTTTCGGCAAGCTATACCGATAGCGGCAAGGCACTGGCAATTCTAGTTTGGGCTTTACCCTTGATGTTCCTTAACGAGTTATTGGGCTATATAGCGGCTACTGTTGGAATGGAGCGTCAGATGGCGACCATTCGAGTAGTCAATGCTATAAGCAATATTGGCATGAATATTCTTGTTATTCCAATTTATGGATTGATAGGAGCAAGCATCACCACTGTTGTTACTGAAGCAATTGGCTTAACACAGTTTATATGGCTCATGCGAAGTAAAAAAGTGTTTTCTAACTCAAAAATGCACTTGTTCAAAATTGGAGTAGCAGCTACGCTGGCAGGATTAATGGGTTACCTAAGCGCAGGGCTTCCGGTATTACTGGCGGGACTAACAGGGTTGTTGGTATATCTGGCGGGTCTGATTCTAACAGGTTCTATCAATAGCACTGAGATAAAATTAGTATTAACCGCAATAACCCATAAAAATAAACCCAAGATTGAGGGGAATGCTTTATCCAGACAGGAAATATAGCTTATGAAATTTCTAGTTGTTTCTCATCACTTGCCGCCCAACTATAAATCGGGCGCTGAGTTATATGCGTTCCGACAAGCCCTCTGGTTACAAAATAAAGGCAATATTGTTAGGGCTGTCTGTGTTGAGGATATAGAAGCGCCGGTATCTGCGCTAGAAGTAAAACAAGATAATTACATGGGGCTGGATATTGAGCGCCTTTATTTTAACCGCCTTTCCTACCCAAACCCTTTAGAAGCGAGTCACTATAATCCTGAGATAAGGGACTGGATGGAAAACTTTCTCAGGGAGTATAAACCAGACCTGATGCTGGTTAATGCTTGTTATCTGTTGGGAGTGGGAATACTGGAAGCTGCCAAAAAATGTGGCGTACCGGTGGTACTTACCCTGCACGATTTCTGGTTCTTATGCCAGCGTATTAATCTGATGAAACCAGATGGCAGTCTTTGTGATGGGAATGTCACCGGTGAAGATTGTGCCCTTTGTCTTGCAAACGACAAACGACGCTATTTAGTCGCAGATCAATATAGTGGAAATAGAGTCGGGAAAATCATGGTTCAAGGGGCACGATCAGGATTTACTCCATTATCATGGCTTCTAGGTGGTACTGAAAAAATAGAAACATTAACCCAAAGACGAATTCGGTTAAAAAAAGCTTTTGATAGTGTACAAGCAATTATAGCTCCGTCATCTCAGCTTAAACAGATGTTTATAAAGAATGGATTTACCTCAGAGAAAATTCAACATTGTCGTATTGGTCTTGATCAGGAAAAAATAAAAGCCTTAGAAGTTGCAAAGCAAACTAAAAACTCGAAAAGAATTAAACCTGGTCTTCATATAGGATTTCTCGGGCAGGTATTACCTCATAAAGGACTCGATGTGTTGTTGGAGGCATTCAGGCATCTCTCACAACCTGATATTATTCTTACTATTTACGGACCAATGGGTCGAGATAAATCGTATGAGAAAAAAATCAAGGAATTGGTCAGCAAAGATACTCGAATCAAATTTGCTGGCACCTATTTACCCGAAGAGCTGACAAAAATTATGTCAGAACTTGACACAGTTATTGTGCCTTCCGTTTGCTATGAAAACTCACCACTGGTAATTCTCGAAGCTCAGGCTGCCGGTGTCCCGGTAATAGCTTCTAATTTGGGCGGTATGGCAGAATTGGTAAAGCATGAGAAAAATGGCTTGCTTTTTGAACGAGGTAATCCCCGCGATTTGGCTGCTCAAATTACGAAATTACTTGAACAGGATTCTTTGCTGGAACAACTAAGGACAGGAGCCATTCAGGTTAAAACTCTGGATGAAGAATTTTCTGAATTAACGAAGATTTATCAAGATGTGCTACAAAATTACATAGTGGTGAGGTAAATATAATAGTAAGATAAAAGAAAAAGCCCTCGAATCAATTCTGATTCAAAGGCTTTTTCTATTATCTATTTTAGCTTATAGAATACAACAACGTAAAATCATGATTTTATAAACTTAAAGAAGGTACTAGAATCTTCTGGAGAATTATCGCAGCAGGTAATACGGCTCTCTGCCCTTGATTGTTAAATAATTCCTTTTCCAAATTCCAGAATTGGTAGCTATCGTTTGGTGAGAGCGCGTACAAATCTTTTGGGAATGTCAGCCTGCTTTTCACTTCTTCACAACTATCTAGAAGAATTGGTAATATATCTTGCTCCAGATGTGATGCTTCAAAGCATTGGTTTGCACTGCGAGGTTGCCGCGCTAAACCATCCTTTACTATTTGGCGAGCCTGCAATTTGCGAGACACACCTCCAGTGATTTCTTTTAGCTTTCCTTTTTTTATTAGTGTGAATAATCGTTTTAAATAATATATTAATCGGTATGAATCAGAATTCTCTTGTGTGGGAGTATAATCCACAGTGAGGACAAGAATGCCACCGGGTTTGAGTACACGAATCAATTCTTTTATTGCTACTTGGTCGGAAGGGGCTGGAATATGCTCTAACACAGAGATACATGAAATGGCGTTAAATGAAGAGTCGGGGTAAGATAATAAGGTTAAATCCTGATAAGAATAATTTACCTGCGATCCATATATTTTCTCAGGGTGTAACTCCTTCAATTTTTGAATTAACCCTTTGTTTCCATCACATGCTTCGGCTACTACACCTTTATTTGCTAGTATATGAGACAAAGGTGTAACTCCACTGCCCGCATCTAGAAAAGAATCGCCTGATTTTAAGTTGTCCAATAGGGCATCAAGTGCGAAAGAATATTCGAGTTTACGGAAAGGCCAGCGGCAAACTTGTAAATATTGTGGGATTTCAGAAATTCCTGCTACTTCATCCTTATGTATATTGAAATATTGCTCAAGCTGATCTAGATGCGGTTCAAAGAATTGCTCGAATAATGTTGATTTTTCTTGAATAGAAGCTTTAGTCTCAGCCCATAAAACATGCATATGTTATATGCTCCTTTGCTCGAATGAAGAATTCAGCAATATATTATTCTTCAATCCTAAATACTTATACAAACGATAATTTATAATATTTTAGCTTCATGTTCTTTAGATATTTGTGAAAACCAAAATGATATTAATGAGAGTTTATTAATGACTTCTGTTTGAATTAATTCCGAACTATTTTGGAATTATAAAAACTGTTCATCCCATAAAAACGGGAGTGCCTATTTTAGGAGATGTGATTTTTTATCCCGCCAAATTCCTGAGGTGCATAAAAAGAACCAAAAAAGTTTTTTAGAACTACTTCCTTAGAGTTATATATTAGGTACTCCCTGTAAAAATAGGCAGCTTAATGAGAAACCTCAACTAACGCCATATTACACCAATATAACCCCTAAAACCCTAAAAGATGAAGCGCGGTTGAGTTTGGTGAGCTTTAGAATATTAGCCCGTTTGGAGTAGCGAAGACTCAGCAAAATCAGAACGCAGTCCGATTCAAATACTTGCTTCCCCAATGCACTCAAAGTAGTTGGCCAGCGTAGGCTTACCAACTCACATAAGGCTGATGTTTTTACAGGCAATACCGTTACTACGCCATTATCTTCAAATGTATTAATAGGTACTGATTCATATATTTCTGGGTCTTCGCGAATATTTCCCACATTAGTATGTGATTGGATTTCAGTAATTTTTTCTACACTATAACCAAATTGTTGTATTGCTGCGGAAAAGCAAGTAAGTATCTGGGAAGAAGATTTTACATTTTGCTCGCACACTACCAATACACGGCGTTTTTCCGTTTGAGGTAGCTTCTCGAATAGGAGCATCAATTCGGAAGTTAATAATTCTAGCTTTTCATGGTCATCAAACTGGCTTAATCTGGTAAGAATTTCCCATCCGGTGAGTTCTCTAAGGTCAACTTCATCTAGTATCCTTCCAGAAATGCGTTGGAGAAAAGTAATCAGCAAAATTGTCAAAAATAGGCTAATCAGACCCATTGCCAGCGCAGCGTTACGCGGTTGAGGTCCTAGAGCTCCGGAAATAAGACTCGATTTTTCAATTACATGAATCTGATTTGCCTCAGAACCGTCACTTTCAAATTTGGATAGAGCTTGAAGTTCAGCCGTATATGCGTCACTGGCGTTCTTTATATCCCGGATTTGGAAATCTAGCTGAGCATTTAACTCGATGACCTCACCTCGAACCCCTCTTTGGCTTTCAAGGCTTGTAATTTCTTTAGTACCTTTATCAATAAGACTAATTAATTCGGTGCGGCGCTCTGCTATGAATTGTTTCTGCACTTTTTGTCTGAGTTCTTTTAAGAGTGGAGTCTCATTGGTTAGCATTTCTACAATTGTATCTAATACTTGTAAAGTGCGTTCGGGGTTTGTATCCACATACCGCACTTCAAAAAAGGGTGTTCCCGCACTCAACAGAATAACAAGCGAGCGATTTAACTCTTCGGTTGAAAGCTTCCCGTTAAAACGTTGTGCAATATTTGCAAGAAAATTTTCCTGCTTCAAGAGCTTGCTATAGCTTCCTCCCAAACGAATTGTAATTAAATCAGGTGTTTGGTCTTTTATTTGTTTGAAAGAAGGGCTAACAATAAGAAGCTCTCTACCCTGATAATATTTGGTGCCATGCTGGATTATAACGTAAGCAATAATGCCGCTTATAACCGGAATCAATATTAAAAGCCACCACCAACGCAATAGCCTAACAATTAGTTTGCGTAACTCGACTCCGGTACCAGAGAACATCCTCATTTTTAGACCCTTTGAAGCTAGAGACGTTTCCCGCGATGACGATTTCGCAAAGTAATGGTTATAGCCAATAAGCCGCCAATTGCAAAAACAGGAATTATGGCAAGAGCCGCCGCTGTATAGCTCTCCTCAAGCCATTGCCGGGTTCCGCCCGCTTCTACAGGCGGAAGAACGGGTTGCGGCTTAACGGTTGCAACTGGCATAGAAGGGGTTTGTGGGGTTTGTTCTGGACGAGTATAAGTTCCTATGGGTTGTGGTTGAATCCCGGTATCATAAGTTTTTGAGCTATACCACACACTTTTTGAATCATCATCAGTGGGTTTGTTGCGAGCGAACCATACGACATGTATGCGGTCAGGACCCAAGCCAATACGAGGATATTCAGCAAAACCGGGTACAATTCCAATAATCTCCGGCTGTAACCAATTGCCATTTTCCCAGACTACATGGTAGGCAGCAAGATCTTCTGCTTTCTCTATCTCACCTTTTTTTCCACTTGGAGTAAGTGCAATAGCCGCTAGGTGAACGCGACCATTCCCATCCCCTGCCAAATAATAACGATCAAAAAAGTGTTGTGAAGAAAAGCGTCTTGCTGAAATATCCGGTATAGCAGTAGGCTCTGAGAAATTAAGCCCGTTATCTTGAGAAACCATATAGAATATTTGTTGCTTTTCTAATACTCTCCATGCCAGCATAACCCCATTTTCACCGAAGGTAGTAAGAGTAGTTTGAGCAATAGGTTCTTTCTCACTACCGAAGGTCAAGGGGTCGCTCCATTTGTTTCCATCATCAAATGAATGGGTATATCCTCCGAATGCCGCCTGATTGCGTCCGGTCTGGTTATCATAGCCATCATCCCAACTTACGTGTAACCCGTTGGATATATCCGCTTTAATAGTTACTTTGGTAGCGCCATATTTCGGTTCACCGATAAGTTTGGGATACGACCAGCTTTTTCCAAAATCCTCACTACGACGATACATAACTACTTGACTCATTTTTGCAAAATCAGTTCCCTCTATCTGAGTCCAAACTACATGGATTGTCCCTTTTTTATCTACTAAAATATCTGAGTAATATGAGGTGTTAAAATCATCAATATTACGTGAGGTACTCCAGGCTGTTGGAATTGAAGCCTCAATTGCCGGGGCATATTGAAAATTCAATGAAGGTCTTGAGCGATAGACCAATTCTAAAATGCCGCGGGTATTGTCAAATGCAACAGAGCTACGAGGTACAACTCCATAGGGAGAAACCGAAATATTATAAGGTCCTTTTGGGTCAACATTACCTTCAGGGGAAATAGAATTGTAATAGACCTTATCATATTTCTCCCAAATGGGAGAATCTTTCATCTCAAAAAAATCTGAGCCTAAAAATACAACGTGAGCAGTACCCGCCCCATCAACTACAATATCTGGAAACCAAGCATGCTGCATTTTGCTTGAAAGGTTTACAGGCTCACTCCAATCGGAAGCGGCTTCCACCGGATAGAGCAGCGGTAGCAAAAGGGTTGTGAAAAGGAAAAGAAGTATTGTAAGGCATAATTTGAAACGCATATTTTACACCTCAATTTATGCTACAGCTTCGCTTGTTTCGATTTTTGCACTGCTTTGCTCTGGACGGCGTTGTTTTAGTAACTTAATAAAATGGAAAGATGAGCGTCGTGGAGCATCAATAGTTATAACACCCAGCACATAGCCTTTTAAACGCTCAATTACCTCAATTGTTGCTTTCAATTCCTGACTTCGCGTTTTCTTTAACTCGCATACTAAAATTATACCGCTTACGTGGTTTGCCAATAGGCGTGGCGTCTTTTCGGTCAGTATGCTATCGCAATTGAAAACTACAATATCACCGGGAACGGAGTTATGGGGCAACCCGTAGATATGTTCTGAACCGGGACGTAGTACCATCAGTTTCTTTTTCTCAGGAGAAGCATCTCCGGCAGTCATTAGAAAGAGGTTTGGTACACCCGTTTCATGCACTAAGTCTTCGATATTTGGGAAACTATTACCATAAAAAATTTCAAAAAATCCGGTATTGTTGTCCACTTCTAACATTTTATGCAAACTGGGGGTTTTTACATTAGCATCTACCAGCAACACTTCGCTGTTGAAATTAGCCATAGCAATTCCAAGATTCAACGCTATTTCAGGTTGAATACTGGCACTATCAGGGGCAGTTAGTAAAAGGGCGCGGCGACTATTAGCTAGGTGTTCTGAGAATAATATATTTGTGCCAATTACCTCATAAGCTTCAGCCACGATTTCGTTATCAATGTTTTTAGTTTTTTTGGAAACAATTCTAGGCACGTGTCCTAGAACTCGTAGTTTAAGCCGAGTCGAAATATCATCGCCATTCTTCAAGCGGTCATCTAGATATTCAAGCACAATGGCACAGATAATAGCCAAAAAACCGCCTATTGCTCCGGTTATGGCAGCAGCTATTAGTGGGTTCAACCCTTTTACAAGACGGGGTTGTTTTGATTCTTCAAGAATATTTATTGAGTTTGGAGAGTTAGTGGTACTTTGCTTGATTAGGTTTGTATAATTGGTTTGCCAAGTATCAATTTGGTTTTCCAAAGCCTTAATTTGACCGCGAATTTCTGTAACTTCGGCGGCGGTACTGGCAGAACTAAGATCCAGATTAAGTTCCTGTATCTTTTTTCGTCCCTCTTCTATTTTTGATTGCAAATCATCCATTTGTTTTTGGATAAAATCAGCTTGCTCTTTACGTTGATTTTCAGGGGCGGTTGGGCTTTGGGCAATCAATTGCTTACCGAAATTATTTACAAGCTGAACTGCGCGGGTTGGATCTACATCGGTGACTACAATTTCAATAAAAGCGGTGGCAGGAATAACTCTGGCAGAAACCATACCTGACAGTTGTTCATTGGGAATATTTAGATTTAATTCATTTTTTACGCCTTCAAGTATAGGTTGTCGCCTGAGCAATTCAAGATAATATACCGCCAATCTGTCGGCGAGAGGTATTTCAGATTGATCGGGATTGGCTTGCCGAATAACCTGTCCAACCATAAGCGTGGTGGAGGCTTCATATTTAGGTGGAGCTTTGGAGGTTAGATAGTAATTGATACCACCCGCTAGTATTACACCTAAGACTATCAACCACCACCAATTCAAAATTAATCTTGTATAGCGACGTACTTCGCGTGAAAAATCCATAGTTTTTACACAATAATAGAAAAATAACTAGACCAATAACGCATTTATACTAACAGACTAAATTGATTATGAGCCAAACGGATTAATTTTCATTATTATTTTTCCTAAAGAAATGAAAATTGATTCACAAGTCTGGCTCACCAAATTTGCCTTGCAAGAAATGCCACATTCCTATCAACCGCCACTGGCGAAGAGGGCGCACGGACTGGTAGCGTTTCCAGATTGTCCAAGCAACAATTGTGCGTAAATCAACCAACACCATGTTGAGTAAAACCCGTAGATTAGAAGCACCACGATTCCGTAAGAAAAGAAGGCGGTTGCGCGTCATCAGATAAATATATAACGGGGATTGTTCGCGTGCTTCCAGACTAATCTTATGCCAGATTATACTTTGGGGTACATACCAAATGCTATATCCAGCTTTTGCTGCTCTGGCGCACCAATCCGTTTCTTCATAATATGCAAAGAAGCGAGGGTCTAGCATACCAATTTTTTCAATAACTTCACGCTTTACCAACATGGCACAACCAGAAACGTAATCTACTCTTTTGAGGTAGTCATATTCAGGTGAGTCCACCGCATTAACCCCTAATTGCTGAGTCCAGCCTGATTCGGTTATTAGACCGCCTGCCGACCAGATACGTGTTGGGGAATCAAAGTAGTAAATTTTTGGACCGGTGATTCCGATTCTGTAATCACTCTGCGCCATCTGGACTAACGGCTCAATAAAATCAGATGCCACCTCAGTATCATTGTTAAGAAGTAATACATAATCGGCATTCCGTTCAAGAGCATGCCGAATACCTACATTATTTCCTTCGGCAAAACCCAGATTCCGACTATTGGTAATAAATTCAACAGGATAATTCAACCCCAGTAGAATAGCTTGCAACTTTTGAACCGAGTCATCCTCCGAACCGTTATCCAGTAATATAACGTCGTAGTTTGGGTAAGTAAGCTTTCCCAAAGAATGGAGACAATTTATTGTGTAGTCAGGGTTATTCCAGTTAAGAATTATTATGCTAACCTGTGGTGTTTTCACCGCATTGCCATCTCCTTTAATTTGTTCAATTCCTCTACTGGTTCAAATCTGTCTGGAAGCTCTGCTTTAGCATGTTCCATAAGAGACATTGCTTCTTTTAACCTACTATGCCGTATATAAAACATCTCAAGAGCAGTATAACTTTCCCAATGCTGGGGGTTAAGAGCGATAGCTTTAAGAAAAAATGGTTCAGCTTCAAGGTCATTCTGACTATCCAGCAATTGCCGCCCGCGCCAATAAAAGAGAATTGAAGCTTTAGCCTGTTTCCAGATTTCCATAGCTTCCATAGGGCGACCTTCTTTTTCTAGCGCTTCACCCAGCATCAGTAGGCTCGGACGATCCTCTGGATTGTTTTTTAGGGACATCTTGAGATGTTGTTCAGCTTGCGATAGCAAATTTCTCTGCAAAAATACCCATCCCAAGCCTCTTTCAGTAGCTGAATCCCATCCTAGAATCGAACTAGCATTTTCATATTTCTTTTGAATTTCAAGAAGACTTGGTTTTTGCTGCTCTCTCCAATATTGGAATTTCTCAAGACTGGCAGCATTTACTTCTGCTAATCCCCAAAATTGCCACAAGCAACCTACTATCAATAAAAGGCTAACTGGTACAGCGAATAAGAAATATCTTCGCAACTTCGGTTTCCAGCTATATTTACTTTTTGCCCGAAATGGTATGGTACATGAGCAGGCAATCAGAGCAGTCGGTATCCAGAAAAGCGGCGCAAATTGCCCATTCCAGCTACTATACTCGGTTGCGCCGTACACCTGTAATGCTGCCATAGCTGCCATACCACCCATAAAAGGGACTGCTTTATTGCCATTGGGAGTTAAATCAATTCCCTGCCAACTTTTTTTACCTGCCAGCAATTGGAAAAGTAACGTTAACCATAAAGCTGTCGCCCCCAATGCTGCTAACAGCCCAAACAAGCCAAGTTCAACGTAACATTGCAAGATAAGATTATGGGCGTGTTCCTGTGAGCCATAATTTCCGAGATTAACCAGGTCATTTAAAGGGTCACGGGGAAAAGGATAGATATTCTTGTATTCTCCAATTCCCATCCCGGTCAAAGGCACATCGCTCAAGATATAGATTGTATCCTGCCATACTTCTAATCGACTCAAACCACCATCGTTAAGCAACGTTTGCGGATTGAAAAGGCGGTATTGCCCACTTACGGCTAGATAAAAAGCCATTGTTGTAACCGTAACCAATGCCAGAACACCTAGTATTAACTGTAGCCTTTTACTGCCACGTTGCCACACCAGTATTCCCAGCAAGAGCAACCCAACTGCCAGCGCCGCCAAACTCCCCCGACTGTTTGTAACCAGCAGTTCTCCCAACATTAGCCCAAAAGATATACCCCCACAAATCCTAATGCGCCATCCTTTTCCAATCAGTGTATAAGCCATCGCCAGTGGCGCAAATATTGCCAGCATACCTGCCAAAGTATTGCGGTGCATTACCAGCATCTCGCTATGTGGCAAGATAGAACTCGCAAGCTTGAGGACGGAAGCTGAAAGCGAATTGGTTCTTAGATAATCGTCATCCAAATTAGGTAATATCAATAACCCAATCAGAGATAGAGCAATTACCAGCGCCAGACCTGCTTCATGTAATAACTTCGCATGCTGTGGTTTCCCAAACAGCCACCAAGAAAAAAAGAAAAGAACTGCCGCCAAGCCGAGCAATATTGCTCTTCCAAGATTGCCTCCGGCTGTAATCAATCCGACTATCAGTCCGGCAGTGTATAGCAACACACTGCTTCCGAATAAAGGGAGACGGTAGTCTGCGCCTTTGCTTACTACTGTCTCAACCCACACCGGAAAACGTTTTGTAGGCACCACTTAAATATCTTTACTTATTGCCTACCCATTTGAAGTGCGACACCCCAATGGTGAGCAAATCCTTCAAGGTAGCAAGGCTATTAGCACTCTTAAGAAAAGTCAGGGCTGGAGCAGGGCGGAATGCCCATTCTCGAAAGGCACGTTTCGCCCAATACTGAATTTGCTCATTTGAAAGGTGAGGATAATTCAGCACCGTTGATTGATCCATGTCAAAATCTTCATACTTGGTCATTTTAATCCAGCCATTTTCCAGCGCATCGTAGTAGAAAGGCGTACCGGGATAAGGCACAGCTATATGGAAAAGCGCAATATCCAGCGGCAAACTCTTGGCAAATCTTATAGTTTGCTTGATGGTATCTACAGTTTCACCGGGCATACCAATTATGAAATAGCCCCAGTTTTTGATACCAAACTTTTTGGAAGCAGCCAACGCCTTACGGGTTTTCTCCTCATTGATACCTTTCTTCATGTGTTTAAGCACTTCTTCGCTGCCGCTCTCAAGACCCCAGCTAATCATCCAACAACCGGATTTAGCCATTAGTTCCAGCATTTCTTCATCAATGAAATCCACGCGGCTATTGCAAGTCCAGCGAATTTTGATGTTCCTCTCGATAAGCTGTTTGCTTAGCTCAATCACATAATCACGTTTGACCGTAAAGAGGTCAGCATAAAAATGTATGCTATTCACTCCTAACCGCTTGAGTTCGATAATCTCCTCAATAGTGCGTTCCGGGCTATGGCTGCGTACTGAGAAATCCCACATCACATGTTTTATACAAAAACGGCAACCTGCTGAACAACCTCGACTGGTGGTCACAAAGCAATAATTGCCCTTAATCATCGGGATTTTGTATTTGTGCATCGGCAGCAGATGGTACAGGGGCATTGGCAAATCGTCCATATTCTCGATATTAGGGCGATCTGGGTTATTAATAAGCATGCCATTCTTACGCCAGACCAGCCCTGAGATATGACTGAAATCTTCTACTCCTGCTTCAAGGTTATCTATAAGCTCCTTGAAAGTTACTTCAGGCTCAAAGCGAATAATAAAATCAAGGGTTGGATAATCCTCCATCGTCTCTTTCCACATCGGCGTTACGTGGCTACCAATAGCGATAGTTTTAGTGCCGTAACGCCGGGCAAGGAAAGTTACCTTCATATCATTGGTAATCGTAGGTGCGGTAACATTTGTAACCAAATACTTAGGCTTCTTTTCTTCCAGCAAAGCCTCAAACTTGTGCCAGCCCATATATTCGGCGATACAATCTATTAGCTCTATTTTCTTCTGCGGATAAATCATCGCTGCCAATCCAGCCATTTCCACTTGGGGCCAAATCATTTTCTCGCGGCTGCGCCTGCCCACCCGATGAATATCGCGGATATATACCTCACCATCGGGAGAAGGGGGATTGACAAATAAGCAATCTAGGTTATAAGTACGCGGTATCACATCCTTGATACTTTTGTGTTCTAGCAGCAAGGAAATGCTGCGCCGTTGCGCTAGATGTGGCACTTTCTACGTCCTCCATTTATTAATTAGTGATGTCCTATACCCAATGCGACCCTATATTTATCAACTAATCAGCCAAAATATACGGGCGCATCTCCTACCCTAGCTACCTTTGTGCCGATTTCTTGGTTGGCAATCTCCTGTGCAGCGCAAAAGCCCATTTCTAGGGCGTGGTCGGTATTGATATACCGGAACAAGCCTTGCCGCCCGCCGGTAATCATATTATCGAAGGAACTTAACTGGTAAATAAGCGCTGCCAGATTACCTTCATAGTTAAGGTCATAGCTAGGATAGGCATTAGGCAATCGCTCAAAAAAATGACCAATCACTTCTTCCCGCTTGAAAAGCCCTGCTTCAACTAGTCCTTGAATCGTTTTTTCGTACAGAACTTCTTCACTCTCAGTCCAGATTTCGTCACCAATATCACATGTTATTTCCACCGTCAGGCTACCTTTGCCATGCGGGGCAGCCTCGTGCGAGAAATTTCTCATCTCGGAAACGCGATTGAAAATAACTTTCGGGTCTGGAAAATAAATCCAGTGGTCATTGGTTACTTGAGATTTGTTTAACTTGAGAAAAAGGAAAATCATCGCCCTAAATTTGAGACCCTGTGCGGCATGCATAATTGCTTCCGGGGGTTCAGGACGTATGCTGCGTACTAAAGAGCTAATCGGAATAGTAGAAATAAGATAATCACATGGGAGAACGTGGGTTTTGCCATGCTGTTCATAAACCACTTCAGCGATGCGACCCTTTTGGTGGCGCACTTCTAGCATACGCGCATTAAGATGAATACGTGCGCCCCCTTCGGCTGCCTTCTCCGCAATAACTTCCGATATTCGTCCTACTCCTTGACGTGGGTAATAAAACAGGTCTTTATACTCGGAGTGGTGAAAATTGTTGTCGCCCTTGCGAAAACCAAGAGTACGTAGGGTTAAATCCCAGAGATCCACTACCGCAACCCGCTGTGCTGCCCAACTACTGGAGAGCTTACGGGGGTCGCGTCCCCATACTTTAGCGGTGTACGGTCCAAAATAAATATCGTACAAGCGTCTTCCAAAGCGATTTACAACCCAAGATTCAAAATTATCATCCGGGCTGGGCTTGATTTTGTTTTTTACGACAGTAGCGGCAAAATCAAGAAAAGATAAACCTGCTACATATAAGGGAAGATTCTTGAGCAAGTTTCCGGCGTTAAGCGGATAATCGTACATCTTATTCCAGAAAAAGACCCTCGTCTTACGGTCACGCTTTTCCAGTTCATCTCCCAATAATTTATCGATTTCGTTAATTATGGCAGGGTTAGAAGAATGAAAGCGATGGGGACCTAAATCCCACAAATAGCCATCACTGCGTATGGTGTATGCCATACCACCCACGAAGGGTTTTAGCTCAATCACATCGGGCTGGTAGCCGCGTTCGGTCAACTTCCATGCCGCCGCTAAACCTGCAGGACCCGCTCCAAGAATTACCACTCTTCCCTTAGCCATATAAATGCACCTCTCTATTTGAGAATGAGCCGGATAACTTGATTAACTATTCTCAAATTATCAAAGTGCCGTGAAAGTAAGGCGCACAGGCTCGACTATTTTTATGAACCTTTATTCATTACCGGGAATTTTCGAGTTGGAAAATAGAAGGTAAGCCTAACTCAAGCTCAGACAGCTTTTCGGGTGCAAGCGGTTGCTCTTGCAAATTTCGCACTACTTTGGCAGGATTACCAACCGCGATACAGTGGTCTGGTACATCCTTTGTCACTACCGCAGCTGCGCCGATAATCGCCCCTTTGCCAATTTTCACACCATCAAGCACAATTGCAGCGGAACCAAGCCATGCGCCATCCCCAATTTCTATGCCTTTTGCGGTAATACCTTGATCCATCACCGGGCGGGTAGTATCTCCGTAGCGGTGTTGTACCGCTAGAACCTGTACCATTGGAGCGAACAAAACTGAATCGCCAATGGTTACGCCTCCTTGCCCCCGAATAATGCTAAATTCGCCGATAATGCAGCGTTTGCCAATTTTGATGTGGGCGTTTGGCAGATTGCGAAAGTTGTAAACGTGGTATTCGCTGTGGTGCATCAGGAAAGAATCTTCGCCCACTTCAATGCCGCCGGGGGTGGCATGCATATACACGCCATAATCAACAAATACGCCGGGGTGTAAATGAATATGGCGTGTGCAACGTAAACGCGCCCCTGCTTCAATTGCTACCGTGCCGTCAAGTTGCATAATGGCGCGGTATAAAAGATTGCGAAGAGCAATGCCGGGCAGACTTGGCACCCAAGAGGCGGTTGCCAAAACTGCTTCCTGCTTTAGATAGCCGGCAAAATTGCTGCCGCTCTGAGTTTGTATGTAATAATTAAGCTTGCTCATCGGTTACTACCTAATAAGCTCCTCTACTCTTTAGTACCGCCGGAACAGTCTGAAACAGTATTTGAATATCAATCCAAATGCTATAGTTGCGGATGTAGTGCATATCCAGCCTGACTCGATCTTCATAACTAAGGTTAGAGCGTCCGCTCACCTGCCATAAGCCTGTCAAACCCGGTTTAACGGTCATAAGATTGGTTTGCCAACGTCCGAATTTAATCATTTCTTGGTAAGTAATCATACGTGGTCCCACCAAACTCATTTGCCCCTTGAGTACATTCACCAGTTGTGGTATTTCATCGAGGCTGAGTTTTCTTAGCAATTGCCCTACTTTGGTTATGCGCGGGTCATCTTTCAGCTTGCCGTAACTTTGCAATTCTTCCAACAAATCGGGGCGTGCGGCAAGAATGGCATCTCCATTTGTGTGCATAGTGCGAAACTTGAGAGCATAGAACAGGTTTCCGCCCTGCCCTACTACTTTGCGGTAATGTATAATCGGACCGGAGGAAGTAAATTTCACAACCAACGCCAATGCCAACCAGAGGGGCGATAAGATTGCTAAAATTGCCAGCGAAACCGCTATATCCAGCAACCGCTTGAGAAGCGCGTTCAGTCCCGTAATCCGCACCTTGCTAACTGTCACCAGTGGTAAACCGTTAATCTCTTGCACTTCCAGCCCGGTAGTAAGAATTTCGTAAACGGTAGGAGAGAGGCGAATTTCAACTTTACTGGTGGTAAGATACCGTACGACCTCGAACAATTCTTCCTGTTCAAGCGCAGTGCTGGCAATAATTACCTCGTCTATGTGATGCTGTTCAACCGCGTTTCGCACGTCTTCTACCAAACCCATCCATGCGCCGGGCCATGCCAACACTTCTTTTGAAACCGGTCTAATCGAAACATCACGTGAGTCGGCTGTTTCACGCGGTTTGCAGCGGCGTTCCCCTACAAACCCCACAATTTGCAATCCGGGTTGGTTGCGCCCTTCTATTAATTGTTGTGCAATCCGGCATGTTTCCGCATTAGCTCCTACAATCAATACTCGCGTCATCGCTAACCCTAACGTCCGAAGACGATAAAGCACACGGCGCACTACAAAGCGGGTAGAAATAAGTACGACAATGCTACTAATCCAAATCATTAACAACCAAGCCCGCGAAACTATCAGGTGTTCATCCATAAAAAAACTGAGCGCCAGCAGCATAATAATGGCAAGGCTGCATGCCTGAGTGGTGCGCCGATATTCGGCAATCCCGCCATGTAATACTTTCAAATCGTAAAGCCGATAAATAGCCAGCAGCGCCAACCAAGGAGGAATCAACCAGAAAACCAATTCAGAATAAAAGCGCAGGGGTGAATTGGGTGGAAGATATAGAAAACCAAATACTTTGAAGCGGATAATATATACCAGCGCGAAAGTGAGTAACAAAGCAATTGAGTCTGCCAATAGCAGCCCTCCAACTACCAGTAACCGCTGACGATGACGTGCATTATTAACCTTCGCTCCCACAGAATCCCGCGCATGTTTGTGTGCCAGCGGGAGTAATTTATCCTCACTCGATAATTCGTAGGGTAGTGCCATAATAGCTTGCCTCTCGATACACTTGTTTTTTAAGAAACGGGGATTACAGCCGCGTGCCGTACTGCTAACTGCCACATTTCTTCAATAGCGCGGGCAGCTTGCGCCCAGTTATAATGGCACGCTACATATTCGCGCCCTCTATGCCCCATCTCGGTTGCCCTGCGCTTGTCTCGCAACAGTTCCACAATTCGCCTTGCTAATTCCGCGGGATTGCCTTGCTCCACCAGTTCGATTTCGATGCCATCGCGCACCTGAATAGCGCGAGTTACATCGTGGGTGGCGATTATGGGCGTGGCACAAGCCATTGCTTCCAGCACTTTGTTCTGAATACCGACGCTGTAAAGCATCGGGGCAACTGCCAAAGTCGCACGGCGCAATAACGGAGCAATATCCGGCACAAACCCTGTTACTTCGATTCCAGCTTTTCCCGATAAACGCAACAAATCATTAGATGGATTGCTGCCTGCCAATTGCAAACGTGCATGGGGTATTTCTCGGCGCACTGTTCCCCAAACCTTTTCTACCAGATAGCGAGCAGCAGCAGCATTGGCGTGATAGCTCAATTTGCCAGAAAAAATAACGGTAGCATCTTCACGGGCGGATGGCTCAGTTGGGGGCGTGAAATGATCGAGCGCAACCCCGTTGTGGATTACCCTAATTGTGCCGTTAGATACCCCCCCTAACTCCTCCAAAGCGGCAGCATCTTCGGCACTGGTTGCACAAATCTGTTTGAAAAATGCGCTTACTACCAGTTTTCGTTCATAGCGGCGAGAAGGGTTTAACTCAAGAACACTTATTGCCCGATTCTTCAGCGGACCATGACGAAGGGTGCGTTGAACCAGCAAGGAAATACAATCAACTGAATCCCAAACTGCGGGCAAGCCTATCGCCGCGAGTCGTTCTCCGGTATAGGCTGCCCTGAAATGCTCCACATGCGCCACATCAAATTTCTTTTCGCGTGCCAGTTCCTCAAGGCGTAGCAGCAACGCTGGACTGTAACAGAAACGCGCCTGCATAGGTAAGCCTTTAGACAACGCCTTCAAGCTGTGCGCTATAGCTGCCTTCTTGGAGCATTGCACGGTTTCTACTGACAATCCGGGTATTTCTGCTGCAAGCCGTGCAGCGTCTGCCTGCTCTTGCCGATTGAAAACTGGGGCAAGTAAAGTTAGCTGATGGCAGCAAGCCAGCGCCTTTAACAGGTGGTAAGGTCTGGTTCGCAAGCTATTTGGTATATAAGGAGTTATAAATAATACATGCACAGGCAAACCTTAGCTATTAATAAAATTTATCAGGATAGCCAAAACTAATTTGATTTTAGTTTTTTGCTCTGAAAAGGCTGTGAAAAAACATGTTAGGCTATTAATCTTTTTTAAGGAGTAATAAAAAACACCGGCAAGCCTGAGTTACCTGCCGGCGCTATTCTTCTAAAGCCTTACAATGGCGCATATAGAAGCATGAGTTTTATTATCTGGTCAAGTTGGCAACACTTCCCGCAATCCGCTCCAATTGCTCTACAGTTAGCGAAGGATAAATCGGCAGTGATAACACCGCCCCCATCGCCTGTTCCGTAACCGGAAGGCGCGTTTTGTAGCCGAGATTCAGATACACATCTTGCTGGTGAATTGGCACAGGATAATAAATACCACAGCCGACCCCCATTTCGCCCAAGTGTGTTACCAGTTGGTCGCGTTTAATTGGGCTGCTCTCCTCCACTATTACAGTGTACTGATGGAAAGCATGCGTACAATTGTCGCGTGTCATAGGCGTTACCACTTTTGCTTCGAGTTCGGCAAGCCTACCGTTCAGGTAAGCGGCGTTTTCGCGCCTACGTGCATTCCAGCCCGGCAATTTCTGTAACTGCACCCGACCGATTGAAGCATGCAAGTCGGTCATACGATAATTATAGCCGAGCATTTCATGATAATAGCGACGACGCATTCCGTGCGCCCTGAACATACGAGCGCGTTCGGCTACTTGCTCCTCATTGGTAGTAAGCATACCGCCTTCACCACTAGTCATATTCTTGGTCGGGTAGAAACTGAAACAGCCAGTTCCAAAGCTCCCAACTTTTCTGCCATTGTACTCAGCTAGGTGTGCCTGACAAGCATCTTCGATTATAGCCAACCCGTGACGCGCTGCAATATCCATAATTTCGTACATCGGCGCGGGGTGTCCAAACAGATGCACCGGCATTATAGCTTTAGTGCGCGGAGTGATAGCAGCTTCGATAAGGGCAGGGTCGAGATTAAAAGTAACAGGCTCAATGTCCACAAAAACAGGACGTGCGCCTGTATAAAGAATTGAATTGGCAGTAGCAATAAAACTGAAAGAGGAGGTGATTACTTCATCACCCTCACCAATTCCGTAAGCCAGCAAAGCGGTGTGCAGGGCAGTAGTCCCGCTTGAAACGGCAATAGCATATTTTACACCGCAAGCGCGGGCAAATTCTTCTTCAAAGTGAGCTACTTCTGAACCCTGTGCCAGTTGTCCAGATTGCATCACCGCCAACACTGCTTTTTGTTCTTCCACGCCGATTTCTGGGCGGGCGATGGGGATGTTAATTTGTGATGAAATAGCGTTCATAAGACCTTCCTTAAAAATTAAACACATAACTTTCACGACAATTCTGGCAGAACCAGCTAACCTCTTTCTGGCTTAGGGTGAGAGGTCTGCCACAGCGACAAACATAGCCGCGCACCCTCGCAGGAGTACCCATTACCAGACAATGGTCTGGCACATCCGCAGTAACCGTTGCTCCTGCTGCTACCAATGCAAAAGTGCCGATTCTCACCCCCGGTAAAATAACGGCACCTGCGCCGATAGAAGCGCCATAACGCACTAGTGTACATTCCACATTCCAATCTGAATCGGTTTTTAACTCGCCATCCGGGTTTATAGCGCGAGGATACAAATCGTTGGTAAAACATACATGTGGTCCGATAAACACGCCACTTTCAATCATAACCCCTTTATAGAGCGAAACCCGATTCTGGATTTTCACTCTGTCACCGATTACCACTTCGCTATCAATATAGACATCCTTACCCACGATACAATTCTTGCCTAAGACTGCTTTCTCTCGAATCTGGACGTGGTGCCAAATTCGAGTCCCTTCCCCGATTAATGCTTCGGAAGAAACATCAGCAGTAGCGTGAACATATACGTTAGCATGTTGAAAAAAAGGGGCAGGAATTTGCTCAACCTTTAACACCAAATCCCCACCACCGACCTCACATTCAACCGCCTTTAACGCATTATCTTCTTTAGTTTTGCGCCCTTTTCCCACAGTTAATCCCATCTTACTACGTTCTCCTTTTGCAGGTAGCACATCTAAATAGCCACTTCACAACACCTTATCCTGCTTTCCGATTAGCTCGGAATACAATTCATCGAGCGGTTTGTAAGCTACCCGAAAATCGTATTCTTCCAATGCCAGTTTGCGCCCCGCTTCGGATAGACGCTGTGCCAAATCTCCATCCAGCAATCGTAGGCAAGCTGCCGCAAAAGCTGCGGGCGTATCCGCAAGCAAGGCGTTTTTGTCATGTTCTAACTGCACCCCCTCTGCCCCTACCGTAGTAGAAACAATCGGTAAGCCTAACGCCAGTGCATCCAGAATTTTGACTCGCATCCCTCCACCGGATAACAACGGCACAATCAAACCGGAACACCGTTCCAGTTCCGGGCGTAAATCCTCTACGTAACCCACAACCCTTATACCCGGTTGCTGTGCTGCCATCTGATAAATTTCAGCGGGAGGTCGCGCCCCGATAATCGTATAGGTAGCCTTAGAACATTTGCGACGAATCAGAGGGAATACTTCTCTACCAAACCATAACGCCGCTTCTATATTGGGCGGATAAAACATTGTGCCTAGGCTAACCAGATTGCATGAAGCCGAGCTAATTTTAAGCGGCTCTACCCCTTCCGCATCAATTCCGATTGGGATAACTTGGCAGGGTACGCCCAGTGATAGCGCATCTTCCCGGCTTACCGCCAGCACCACATCAAAACGCCGACAGGTTTTCTGCTCGTAACGGCGCAATTTGTGAGCTTCGAGCTTCAGCAGCAGCCTTTTTAACGGGTTTTTCTGCCCCCGTCGAAGCCTATCAGCAATTGCCCAAACTGCATTATGTTCATCCAGTACCCGTTTCGAGACTGGAAGCGACAGGGCAAATTGCGCCATATTCAATTGGTCTGCATGAATCGCCACAAATTTATTGGTAGCCACCAAACCTTGCAACAACTTGTTCATAGGGCGAGAACGATCTCGCACCATCAAAAAAGGTTGCCCGCTTAAAAGACTTAAAAGCAAAGCAGCCACATCTCGCAAACGAGTACGCTGCATCGGTACTGTATAAACTTCACAGCAATACTTTAATAATTCATCAACATGCGAAGGGGTATTGTCCGAACGTATAAAAGAAACCAGCACAATATCAAAAGAGCTTGCAAGATAACGAATCAGGTTATAGGTCTTGATTTTGGGACCGGCATCAGGTGGGTAAGGTAAGACTTGCGTAAGTAATAACAGGCTGGGTTTACCAGCTTTCGCTTTCTCCGAATAAGAATTGGGGCTTAATCCGGTGTTAAGCAGTGTCATCTAAGATTCTCGCAATCTAAAATAAACTTTACCGCCTCAAGAAAGTTTCGCCTTATTGGTACAAGCCTGCGCTTGCCATCTTGTGCTTTGATATTTCCTAACAAAGCAAGCGCAGCCCGTCCGCGCCCGGTTAAAACCAATACTGAGTTACAGCCTACTGCTACTCCTGCCTCAATATCAGTTATATAATCCCCAATGAGCCAACTTTTATCCAACCGCGCTCCATACACTTGGGCAGCTTTCAGGAGAAGTCCCGGCTGTGGTTTCCGGCAGTGGCAACCCATCTCTGGCTTGTGGGGGCAGTAGAAAACCGATTTTACCCTTCCTCCACCTGTCTCTATTTCCTGCATCATCCGCTGGTGTAATGAATCCACCTGTTCGGTTGTAACCAAGCCACGCGCTATTGCCGCTTGATTGGTAATTACCACCACTTCGTAATTATGTTGGTGTAGCAAGCGAAAAGCTTCCAGCGCACCGTCCTCGAAGATGAAATCTTCCCAACGCAATACATGTTCGACTCGGTTATGATTAATGACACCATCCCGATCAACAAAAATAATTGAATTTTGGCGTGTCAAAGTTCTTACAGCCATAGCGCCACGCTAACTAGCAGCCTCCATAAGTTCTCTCTTTTTCTCAGCCAAATTCAATCGAATAGTGGCACAAATAGTATGCTCCAGTACCAAATGTGCATCCTCGACTTGCTCGATACAAGCCGCCGGAATGACAAGGCAATAATCTACCTTGCTTTTTAATGCCCCACCCTTGAAGCCTGCCAGACCAATAGTAGTCATACCAAGTTGTTGGGCAGTTTCTACCGCACTCAGCACATTGGGAGAATTGCCGCTACCGCTTATAGCAATAAGCAAATCGCCCGGTTGCCCTAGACCTTCCAATTGTCCTGAAAAACAAGTATCGTAGCCGTTATCGTTAGCCCATGCGGTAATTTGTGGCAAGCTATCGGTTAGAGCAATTGCGCGAAACGGGCGAAACCCCTCAATACGAGTGCCTTTCGCTAGGTCGCATGCCATGTGGCTGGCAGTAGAAGCACTCCCGCCATTACCGCAGATAAAAATCATCTTTCCATGCCTGCCAGCATCTATTATTAAATCTATTATTTGTGCTACTTCAACTGGCGAAATGCTATTCAAAGCTTCTTCTAAGCCGCCCAAATAGATTTTGACACGCTGCTGTGTATAGAGTTCAGGCGTTTGATACTCAAGCTTACTATTCTGTGTTGGGTAGTTAATCATTACATCGCCTCCAGCAAAATTTCCCCACTTGTGCGGCAAGATAAAGGTGTAGAAAGAGCGTTTGCCAAATAGACAAAAGATAAACGAGTCAGTTTCCTTATGTATAGGGCTACTAATTCTCTAAATTTGAGTGTAGAGACAATCAGTGAGAGTGCAATGAATGCCCCAAGAGTGGTTGTGAAATTTTTTTAAGGGGTCTCACAGCCTACCTGAAAAACCCCACAGTTTTTTCCAATCCACTATCCAAATCGAATTGTGGTTTCCAGCCTAACGATTGCGCGGCGCGGCTACAATCAAAATAGGCTTGATAAATATCACCGGGTCTTTTAGTGGCGTGTCTAACCGGAGTTTCCTTGCCGATAATCCGGCATAAACGCTCGTATAGCTCGTTTACCGAAGTGCCACGCCCGGTTGCTAGGCAAAATAATTGATTATCGCCCTTTTCCAGAGCCAACAAATTTGCCTGTGCTACATCGCCTACATACAGGTAATCTTTTTCCTGTTTCCCATCCCAATCAATTCGCACTTCACGACCATCCAGAATACGGCGTGCAAAGATGGCAATAACCCCCGCTTCGCCATGTGGACTCTGACGTGGTCCGTAAATATTACCGTAGCGGAAAATTGTAAAATCCAAGCCTTTCTCAGAATGAAAATACTTGATGTAATACTCTGAAGCCATTTTTGTGATGCCATAGGGTGATTCCGGCTTTTGCAAAGTGAGTTCAGTAATGGGGAGTTGCTCCGGTGTGCCATAAGTTGCGCCACTACTCGCAAATATTACTTTTCGAGTACCTGCCTGTACACAAGCCTCCAGTAAGTTCAGCAAGCCGAGAATGTTCACCTCCGCATCTAGCGTGGGCTTATCGGTAGAAATTTTGACAGAGTGTTGTGCAGCGTGTAAGTTTACCACTTCGGGCTTTTCGGTTAGAATCAGACGTGCCGCTTCTGTGCTTCGGATGTCCAGCTTATAAAATCTGGCATTTCGATTAACATAATCGCGGTTACCTCCGCCTTCTTCCCAGAGGCTATCTATAACTATTACCTCATGCCCTGCTTCTATATAGCTATCTACTATATGTGAGGCAATAAATCCGGCTCCTCCAGTTACCAAGATTTTCATACTAATTACTCCTTTTCCAATGCAATGTATTTCCGAAAGTATCGCTAGTTTAGACAACACTTATGAAAAAAGGATTAAAGTTATTCGAAGTCTAGCAAGCTGTCGAAAGAAGCCAAAAATTGGAGGCATTTTAGGGAAATGAAAAAATAAAAACGCCCCAAACCTGCTGTACTCTCCTGAAAAGAAGTAGCAATTTTCCAACCTCGTACAGCTTTTCAAGGCTGGTATCGGCGAAATGCTCGACTATAATCTCTACCTTTTTGCGGACGGCAGGCGCGTTTAGATTTACGAACGATTGCAGTAGCTAAGAAGCTTTGGCTTTGTCATATTGGGGTCTTCTTCTATTTTCTTGAGCAATTCAAAGAGTCACGGCATTAGCTGTCTGGCATATGTCCCACCCTTATCTTCTCAATAGCCTCCTATCTGAACATCCGTACTTAATGTGTTACAATACCGCCATATACCGCCATATACCGTCATGATGGCGATATTATGATGGCGCACAATGTTATTGGTTTAGGCAGATACGGAGATTATGCAAATAGAAGAGCTTGAAGCGCTAATCCGAAACGGGGAAACCTCTGCGGTTGAATTCAAGATAGCTCCGCCACGTTTATCCGAACTGGCTGAGCGGCTCTGCGGATTTGCCAACTCAAAAGAGGGAGGCAAGCTCATTATTGGGGTGGCAGATGAAACTTGGGAAATTGTAGGGGTCAAGTCCGTAGCAAAGAGCATAGATAACCTTCTGCAAGCTGCTCGCTTATGCAAACCCCCAATATCATTGCAACCGATTCACCCTGAAGTAACCCAGATTGGTGGCAAAAACTTAATAATCGCCACCGTTCCCCCCAATAATGGTACAATTTATCAAGCAAGTGGCGTGTTCTGGTTACGGCGCGGCACCCAGACCAGCCCAATGGATGCGGAAGAAATCAGTCGCTTTTTGTACGGGCAGGGTTCTCTGAAATGGGAGCTACAGCCTGTGCCGGAAGCTAACTTGGAAGATTTGGACAAGGACAAGATTAATCTCTACCTGCAACAACTTTCGGCTATCACTCGTCGTCCTGCTCGCCTTAATAATCTACAAGAACTACTGGTAAAACTGAAATGTGCCGTAATTAACGGGAAGCCGGAAAAGCCGATAGCGCACCCTACTAATGCCGGACTGCTCTTGTTCGGGCATTCCCCCCGTGAGTATTTGAATCAGGCTGAAATAATTGCTACCAATTACTTGGATAATAGCGGGGTACGGCGTTTCAGTGACCGCAAAACTATCACCGGCACTATATCGGAACAGGTTGAACAAGCGGAGGGGCTTCTGCGATTATGGACTCCGGTATCTGGTCGAATAGAAGGTTTTAGACGACTAGAAGAGCCTGAATTACCTATCGAAGCCCTGCGGGAAGCGGTGGTAAATGCGGTGGTACATCGGGATTACAGTCAGGAAGGAACTTCGGTACGTATCTTCTATTATTTAGACCGGGTGGAAGTACATAATCCGGGGCTTTTGCCGAGTAGCATATCGCTGGAAAATCTAAGGCTTGGGCAAGCCACTTCCCAGCCACGCAATCCCATAATTGCCAGCATCTTAAAGGATATGCCGGGAGGCTATATGGAGCGGGTCGGTAGCGGTATCAGGTTTATAATAGACCAGATGCATGCGTTAGGTTTGCCAGACCCGGAATTCAAGGAGCAGAATGAATTTGTGGTTACTTTTTACCGGCGAGGAAAAGAGACAGCCAAGCTTGTAGATGCACCTGTGGAGACCCTTTTTCCAGAAAGACGGCAAGAATTGGCAATGCAACATGTTGGGGAGAAAGGTTTTATCACATTTAAGCAATATCGAGAGTTGACAGGCGTATCAGAATCAACTGCAATAAGGGATTTGGAAGGGTTGGTGACAAGAGGGTCACTTCGGAAAGTAGGTAAAGGACCCGCTACTCGTTATCAACTTTGATATAGGGCAGGAACGCGAGTATAGCAGTTCGGGGGAAAAGCGGGATGGCAAATTCGATACAAGTGACCCGGCAATTCTTCTTCTGCTATTGTCGCCAAATGCTCCCAATCTACGTCAAGTGGCGAAGGTAGGGGCGGATGGGCGTGACCAAGACATTGGGGCTTTGGCGCAGGGAATTAGAATAGCCTGTTGCGGGCTAAAGAACACCGGATGGGGCATAGCGGCGAGGAACTCAACCCTCAGAGATTATAACCCTTATGTTATGTTTCACCCCATCGTCTTGCAAGAAAACCTTTCCGGTAGCGAGAAATAGCCCATCCAGTTCAACTCTGATTTGACCTTTTGCAATACCGGTTGGATTTTCGACTTTGATATGGTAATCGGTACTGTTGTAAAGATATTTTATTTCATACTGTTTCCATGCCGGTGGGATACAAGGGGCGAAGGCAAGAAACCTACCTTCCCTTCGTAGCCCAAGCAGCGCTTCAATTCCCAGACGATATAACCATCCAGACGACCCGGTGTACCATGTCCAACCGCCTCGACCCGTATGCGGTGCAATAGAATAAATATCTGCCGCTATTACATAGGGTTCGACTTTATAGAGTACAGGGTTTAAAAGCGAGTGGGTAATTGGATTAATCATATGAAGTAACTCCATAGCTTTTTGACCCTCCCCAAGTTGGGCATAAGCCCAAATCACCCATATGGCGGCATGTGAATATTGCCCTCCGTTCTCGCGCACGCCCGGTACATAGCCTTTTATATATCCCGGATTATGCGAGGTCTTATCAAAGGGTGGGGTAAAAAGCTTTATGAGTCCCGCCTCTCGATCAATAAGCTGCTGTTCGACCGCTTCCATAGCCTTACGACTACGGGAGGGGTCAGCCGCACCCGAAATAACAGCCCAAGATTGAGACAGGGAATCAATTCGGCATTCCTCGTTCTGAGCCGAGCCCAGCGGAGTTCCATCATCATAGAATGCCCTGAGATACCACTCACCGTCCCAAGTATGCTTCTCAAGCGCAGTTTGAAGGTTACGGGCTGCCAAACGATAGCCAGTGGCACGTTCGTTTTCACCTCTGTTTTCAGCCAGCGCCGCTATTTCCAGCAGGTTAAGATAGAGAAACCAGCCCAACCAAACGCTTTCGCCTCTGCCTTCTTCTCCCACCAGATTCATACCATCGTTCCAATCGCCCGAACCCATCAGGGGTAGTCCGTGACTGCCTAGATGTCCTAGCGCATACTCGATGGCTTTAATGCAATGGTTGTAAAGTGTTCCCTGTGCCTCTGAGGTTACAGGATAGCCATAATATTCAGCTTCGCTTTGTGCTAGAGGTCTTCCTTCCAGAAAAGGAAGGATTTCATCTAGCGCTTCTACATTCCCGGTGGTTTTTACGTAATGAGCGGTAACAAAAGGTAGCCACAAATAATCGTCCGAGAATCTGGTACGTACCCCGCGACCCGAAGGTGGATGCCACCAATGCTGCACATCACCTTCCACAAATTGCCGTTCGGCAGCGCGTAAAAGTTGCTCGCGGGTAATTTCAGGAGCCGCCAACGTCAACGCCATCACATCTTGAAGCTGATCCCTGAAACCGTAGGCGCCCCCGGATTGATAAAAAGCCGAACGCGCCCAAATTCGACAAGATAGAGTCTGGTAGAGCATCCAACCGTTTAACAGTATATCAAGCTGAGGTTCAGGGGTAAGCACTTGTACCTTTTGCAAAATTTTTTGCCAGTTTTGCCGTGTTGCGGCATAAGCCCTTTCCACATCATTAGGGTCGCGGAAGCGAGTTACCATCTCTTGCACTTGGGACGCGCTTTCAGCTTGACCGAGCAGGAATATTAGCTCAGCTTCTTCGCCGCCCTCCAACTCTAAATAAGAGCGCATAGCAACGCAAGGGTCAAGACCCGCGCCGCTACTTTCGGAAAAACTTGGCAGCGACATCCCGGCAGGTTTGCCCAAATTGCCGTTCCGCCCAATAAATTCCCGCCTATCACAGGTATAATTTAAGTTTTGTTTGTCCCCTGCTACAAAAGCAACCAACCCGCCAAATTCGGTATTATAAGGATTACGTGCAAGCACTGCCCCTGTTTTTTCATCGCGAGAAGTAATTAGGTAGAGCGAGGTTTCTTCTCGCAGAACTCCCAACACCCACTCTGCATAAAACGTAGCGGAAAGCCGACGTTTTACAACAGAAATATTGCGTAACCTTAACCGATAAATTTTTACCGAATCATTTGGGGGAACAAAGATGGTCAATTCACTGTGAATTTCGTTCTCAATATGCTCAAAGGAAGAGTATCCGAAGCCGTGTCGCGTGCGGTAATGCCCTACACCGTTTATAGCTGAAGTAGGTGTCCAGACCAACTGGTGGTCTTCATCTCTCAGGTAAATTAACTCTCCGGGTTTATCGCACACCGGATCATTTGACCAAGGAGTTAGACGGTTCTCACGGCTATTTTGAGACCAAGTATAGCCACTTCCGCGTTCTGTCACAAGACAACCAAAACTCTGGTTTGCCAACACATTCGACCAAGGAGCAGGGGTTGGTTTTCCCGGTTTTAGATTAATAACATACTCCTGACCACCTACCGTAAAACCGCCATACTCATTGCCATATTCCAAACCGAGTTCTTCCAGTTTTGGCGATTCTGTGTAAATTTGTGTGCGGGCAATGGCTTTGGGCAATTGTAACAAGACTTGGCGGTCTTTCGATTTTTTGAAACGCAATTGCTGGGTCAAGTCTCCCCACGTACCTAACAATACGGCACGCGCTATTGTTTGAAATAGAATGTGGTCTTCTTCCGGCATGTTTTTTTTGCCTAGAACAAAGATGCCGCCGGGTTTTGCCAACCAACCAACCGCCGGGCTATTCCGAATCAGCGCCATTATTTGATCCTCAAGCGGCTGGTTATAGCCCTCCCCTTCTTGGTTTAAAATCACCAAATCTATTTGCAAATCGTTAATTCTCCAATATTCGTGGGCTAGTATCAGTTCCCACACCAGCGGAAGTTCTTCGGGATTGCCAATCTGTACCAGAATAAGGGGGAAATCTCCTGAAATCCCGTACTTCCAGAGTACCGGTTGATTGCCGGTGTTGCGTTCTAGTATTGCTGGAGCAGCTCTCAGCCACGAGTCAGTGTAAATAGCAAGGGATGCCAAGCGTTGAAAGCGATGAATATCATCGGGATTGATGTTAAGATGCTGCATTTCCACCTGAGCATCGCCTAAGGCTAACTCGAAAGTACGCATTACCACATTGTGATCGTGGTATTTATCAGCCAACTCTACCGCTTCCTTACGAGATTGTGCTACGGCAGTAGTAAAGGTTACGTGGGCAGTACCGCCGGAAACAATACGCACACACCTTCTCAAGCTGAATATCGGGTCAAGCACTGCTCCAATCGTATTGGTGAGAGGCTGTTTTAAAGCGATTGGCTCTATCAGAGTTCCGTTCCTACCAATGAAAGCGGCTCGGTCTGTTTCATACTCTACTTCACCAGTTATATGACCGCGTACCGCTACTACATGTATTGCCCAAACTTGTTCTTCATCGCGTGAGCGGGGGCGGCGGGATGCCAGAATTGCATTTTGTTCCGGCAAAAATTCAGTTTGGACAAACAAATTGCTAAACGCCGGATGGGCATTATCTGCGCCGGACGGTGCTAGAACAAGCTCACAATAGCTGGTTAATTTCAGTTCCCGCGCAAATTCGGTTCGATTGGTTAGAAAGAGGTGACGAACTTCGGCGTTGTCCTCCGGTGAAACGGTCACCTCCATTCTGGTTTCAATCCCGACTATTTGTTGTCGGAACTCCGCTTTATGCAACGAATATATCACCTCATATTCCTGCGTTTCATGACAGGTAGGCTGATAAGTCGCTGACCAAGTTTCACCACTACGTACCTCCTGAATATAGCAGAAGTTACCCCAAGAGTCTTGGGTAGTATCCTCATGCCAGCGCGATACCGCCAGCCCATTGTAACGGCTGAACCCTCCCCCAGAGTTGGTAATTACCAGAGTGTACTTACCGTTGGAAAGTAGGTGGGTATAGGGTACGGGGGTATTCGGCGTTTTATACTGACGTGTGGCAAGCCCTTTTGGAACATAATTCTCGTAGCTTTCCTGCACAATTTGCGGGCTGGTAGGGCGTGGAGCCTGACGAGAAAATTGCTCTTGCAAAAGCATTTCAGTAGCTCGTATCATCGGTTCGCGGTGAAAGCGGGTCTGCATTAGATTCTTATTGAGATAATTATCCAGAGCAAGTAGACTCATTGCCTGATGATGCACCATATAAGAGCGTATAATTACCTTCTTTTCTCCCGTCAAAAGGCGTTCCGGCGTATAATCTACTGCTTCATATAAGCCGTACTCACCCTGCAACCCTTCGGCTATCAACGCTCTGATATTTTCAACAGCGGCATGGGGCTGAAGGGGCAAAGCTAGGAGTGTGGCGTAGGGCGCCAATACAAGTTCATTGCCTAACCAGCGTTTCAAACCCAACCCCGGCACTCCAAAGGCACGGTACTGGTAATTCATATTCACATCGCGCAGATTATACGCCGATTCGGAAATCCCCCATGCTAATTTATGCTGTCGCCCATATTGCCGTTGCTGTGAAACTACCGTTTTGTAGGCTTGGTCGAGCAAAGTGTCAGGATAGTTTTGCATTATGAGGAGAGGTAATAAGTATTCAAACATTGTACCGCTCCAAGAGATAAGACCTGCTTCGATTCCGGCAGGAGTAAGTGCGCGACTCAGATGAAACCAATGTTCCTGTGGCACATCTCCTTTGGCAATTGCAACGAAACTTGCCAGACGCGACTCAGATGCCAGCAAGTCGTAGTATGAATTATCCATTCGTCCATCATTTAAAGAGTATCCGATTGAAAAGAGGTTACGATTGGAATCATACAGAAACTGGAAATCCATCGCGTGCATCTGCTCGAAGGCTTCCCCCTCTAATTTTTCATGACGCATAATAAGTTTCAGGGTGTTATTGCGGGTTTTCAGGAGCATTTCGACTAACTCATCCTCCGCCGCCGAACCGCCGGAAAGAGCTTCCAGAGCAGTATCAATCAGTCCGGTGAGCGCACCAAAAACCGGAATATAGGCGTACAAAGTTGCCAGCGCCGGGTGCTGCAATTGCTCAAAAGACCAAGGGGCAAGATTTTCAAGGTCGGTGAGAAAGCTAATAACCTGTTCATCCAGATGTTCGAGCCATTTCTTGGCTTTCGCTGTTGTGGGCGTAAGTGCAGCTATCCGACGCGCTACCGACTGGAAAAATAGCGCGTAATCTTCCAATGTCAGTAGTGGTGTATTCGTTATAAACCAAACCAACGCTTCTATTTCGGTTGTCGGGTCGTTTGGCAGCATTTCCTCTTGCAGTAGGGAGATGGTGTCAAGCAGTGCAGCCCTGACCTGTGGTTCTATAATCGGCTGGTTTAACTTATTAAGATAGCTTTGCCTTAGAGTGATTAAATAGCCAGCCAGATTGCCGCTATCTACGGTGGAAACATAGGCAGGCGTAAGAGGTTGCAATGTGCGAGTATCATACCAGTTCAGTAGATGACCCCGATAATGTGCTAAGGCGTTGAGGGTGGCAAAGGTACGTTCAGAACGTTCTGTAAGAGCATACAGCCCGATATAACCCAAATCATGGGCAGCCATATCCGCCAGTAATTGCAAACCGATATTTGTTGGTGAAGTGCGGTATGCTACAACAGGGCTGGGGTCTTCTTGGAAATTATCCGGCGCTAGGTAGTTACCTTCTTTTGTGGTGAAAGTATGAAAATACTCCCAATAAGAGCGTGCCAATTTTCGCAGTTCAAGGTTATCAGCCTCGCTTGCTTGTAGGGCTGGCACAGTTACCGAACGGGCTAACCAATCCGCCAAAACCGGGGCTGCCAACCAGTCTAATAGCATTGGCAAGGCAGGAAACCCTGAGAGTTTCCAGAAACGCCTTATAAAAAGCGTCAGTGGAAGTAGCGCAAAAAGAACCCGATTTCGCAAATTACCGTGAGAATTATCCTTGCGATGATGCACCTGCTCCGCTGTTTCCCATTCCAGAAGATTGCGATGGGTAATAAACGACCGGACGAGGGTACGCCCGATTGCATTCAGGTTATTGCCGGCATCGTCAGCCAAAAAGGTTAGATTAATCAGGAATCGTGCTAGGTCGAGTCTTAAGGTTTGGCTAGATGCCTGCAAGACAATAATAGGGGTTCGTGAGGTAGCGACGCTAAGTAGCAGATCGAGCAAATCAAACAAAAGCGGCAGCGCCAACGGAGAGACCGATATTGCAGCCCATCTGGTTGCTTTTCCGGGTATTATCCCCAACCAACTTGCCACCAGCAACGCCACCAGCGATGAGGGTAATAGGCTACGCCTTAAATTATCAAATATTCTATAACGTGCCATAAGCGGTAACACATTGGGTACAATTTTACCATCAGCCTGTGGCACATTGGGTAAAATCCAACGCAGGATTTGCCAATCCCCTCGTATCCAGCGATGCATCCTAGCAGCATATGCCGGATAGGAACTAGGATAGTTATCCAACAACTCGACATCAGACAATAACCCGGTTCCGGCGTAACTTCCTTCAATTAAATCGTGGCTTAAAAGGGTGTTCTCAGGAAAGCGCCCCATTAGAACATTTTGTAGCACCTTTGGGTCATAAATCCCTTTCCCGGCATAAATTCCTACCCCGAAAAGATCCATATAACCATTTGAAACGGCAGTGGTGTAGGGGTCAAGACCGACATTGCCTGAAAATATTCGGGCAAAGTGGCTGCGATTCGCGCTACTCAAATCAATTCCGATTCGAGGCTGCAAAATACCGTAACCCTTTACAACCTGACCAGTTGCCTTGTCTATTACAGCTTGGTTAAGCGGGTGGGCTATCGCCCCAATCAAAACTTTTGCTTGGTCACGCGGCAAACGAGTATCGGCATCAAGCGTAATTACGTAGCGGATTTGGGGTAACAGAGAGAGGTTTCCAACCTGAATCTGAAAACCGGTTTCGGTAGAGCCAGCCAGCAAACGGTTAAATTCCTCCAATTTGCCCCGTTTGCGTTCCCAGCCCATAAAACACCTTTGGCTATTATTCCATTCTCGCCCACGGTGGAACAGGAAAAAGCGGTTAGACCCATAGCGGAAGTTTAAATCTTCAATCCGGTTGGTAGCCAAATCAATAAGCACCTTATCTTCGGGCATTTCGGCATGGGGCGCATCTGCAAAATCGGTTAGAAGCGCAAAATGTAAGTTTGGGTCCGCATTAGCAAGATAGCAAATCTCAAGCCGATCAAATTGTCCTCCAATGCTTTCTTTAGTGAGTAAAAGAGTAGGCACAACTATCATTGTACGCATTGTAGCTGGAATACCCTCGCTTAAATCAATTCGTGGTAATACTCGAGGCGGGAAAACTTTTGAAATACTCCAATTAGCCAACCCTTGGGCTATTTCACTGGTAGGAAGCAATAGCAACGTGGCGGTTAATGGCAATCTTCGGTGAAAAAGCTTGCTGCCTCCCAACTTCAGCCCCAAGGCTAACAGCGTAAGTGTACCGCCTGAAATTGTGCCGAAATAGAATTGTTCAGGATGCTTCAGAATAAATTCCCGAATGCGCTGCCCCAATCCGGCATGATAATTAATGCTCTTCTGAAACGACTTGCTGCCCAAACCTGTAAGGTAATAACCAACATGCGATTTAGCTACCCCTTTTGTCTCGGTATTATCAAGGTTCTGAGACACAACATTAACCAAACGCCATGCTACTTCTATCTCGGTCAAATCTGTGCCTCTCGCCAAATGTTCTACAATATGACGATAGCGATCGCGGGTAGCGAAAGTGTCCACACCATAAGTACGGGCAGGGTCTTTGCAAAGAATCTGCTCCACATAGCACATTTTCTCGAACCAATCTGCCCAGTTTATGGAGGAAATAGTCCGCATACTGGTTATAATATTACCAATGGTAGTTTGATTAGCCGCCTGCCGCAGTTTCTCAGACCTAATGAGCGCCTCGATGCTGCTGTAATGAACTGTTAAATGGTTTTCCAACCATTCAACTTCTGCCTCTATGCTTTTATCATTGTCATAATCTCGCAGCCTCCACAAGAATTGCGCTGCAAAGGGTGTAGGCAATACCGGATATTGTACGGTCAACTCGGCTAAAATAGATTTAGTGCTATTTTTCTGAACAATCCGTTCTAATAGACGATCAACCAAGCGGTCAGCCTCTTGTCGAAGCTTACGTTCTTCCAATAGAAGCGTGGACAAATGCCCAAGATTCTCAATCAAGACAAGCCGTAACATAATTGCAATTGCCCAAAGCTCACCCATAAGCAGCGGTTTAACCGTTTGGTAGGCGGAGACGAAATTTAGCGTGTGTTCAAGGTCCAAACGACCGTCAGTATGATAAACTAGGGCTATCGCGATAGAATAAACGCGGGGAAACCCAACAAAGGGTTCGTTACTGAGTTTGGGCAACTTCTTGTAAAATCCACTAGGAAGGTCTTCCCGAATTTCACGGAATTGGTCGAGTACCACCGGCATATTATCCAGCAACCATTCTGCTCCCGGTGAAATCGCCCTCTTTTTACTTACATCTTCCGCTGAAACCTGATAGGCTTCAAGCAAAGCATGTTCGTGAATATCAAGTTTTGTTTTCAGTTGCTTAATGCTACCAGCATGCCGCACTATCCGATGTTCTTCTGCTAGAGTATGGGCTTTTTGTTCAAGCGCCTCGCTACTAAGCAAATCTCGGTGAGAGGTTTGCAAGCTAGAAATAGCTTTTGAAGGGGACATTCGCTGAGAAGTAAGGCGCTTCCATGCAAGCGTTAGGGTAAAACCCAATGTGACACCTGCTGAAAGCGCTAATTTTTTTGAAAAGTTCATTAATAGTTTCCGTGGTTTTGATGAGTTTCGCGGCTATTTTGCTCAGTGGTAATTACAGTATTTGTTTCTTGGACTCCAAGGTCTATTATCTGCACTATGACACGTCTCCCCAGATGGCTTATTTCTGCTTCAAACTCAATCTCAGCACGTAATATATTAATAAGCTCTTCTGATTCGATGTGGGCTGTATGCGCACGCTTGAGCAAAGTCTTTAATTGGTTAGCCACTTCGGTTGGCGAAATGGTTTTTTGAGAGGCTGCTGATGAGACTACTGATATTGTAGTTACCTCTTCGTAGTGGCACACCGAGCAACTATACACAAGTCCAGAGGAGGTGCGGGACTCAGTCCCCGTTAGCTCATTACCACAATTATTGCACACTCTTACTTTTGAGGCAGGTCTTTGCATTTCTTTACTCCTTTTATATTCGAGCATATTCCACCAATTGAGTGAACCTATATTCGTGAAAGCAAGCTGAATACGAAATATTTGCACGGTCATCTAGCCTTTATTAACCACACAACCGAAACCATCTAGTTTTCCACTGTTGATACAGCCATCCTAGAGAAGGATTCTATTCAAAAAGCAAATTTTCGATTTAGAACTTATTAGTGATAGGAAAAATCGCTTGGGAACAACTCTTGAGCGTCAGACATTGCGGTGAATGTAGTCTATTTACATGGTACAGCCACAAAAATAGCTTCCGGCTAGTGTAGTGTGTTTGTACTCTTTTAATTTAACTTAAATTTGTCATGTACAAAGCAGTAATAAATGTAATCTTGACTCTGTGGTAATCCTGCAAAAACACCATATTGAAAAGAAGAAGCAGATAAAAAGTTGCAAATCCTGTTTGGGGATTTGAGTGGAAGGATTGTTGTGGGTGTTATGGTTTTATCATACAAGTTTTACTTGCCTTGTATATATATTATACAACCTTTTTAACTATGAGTCTAACCCTATTCCTATATAAATCAAATTAAGCGCAGAAAGCGGGCTTGAGAGCCGTCCCTTAGTTCTAGCCTTCGGCGCCCCTTCCCACCAGTTAAACAAGCGCACCAAATTGAACGCTACTACCGTGATAATATTTCGCGTTCAGTTCGAGGTTGCAACCGAATTATCCGACCTGTGATATGTAGCTGAGGCACCAATTCTCGCTTTGCTAACTCCTGACGAGAAATATATGCTAAAATCTTTAATCACCAAAAGGCTATAAGAAGGGTACAAATTTATTTCGGAATAATGCCGTACTTAACAGTTTAGGCAATCGGGCTTTTTTCCACAATGTAACGTAGCCACCGATACTAACATTTTTACCTCTTTACACCATAATAGTAACTATTGTGATAAACTCAATTCGTAGCTCCCAATAATATGATGGACAATATGGTAGCAGTGCAGTTTTGGAGAGAACAAGATGAAGCGTTTGGTAATTCTTGGAGCGGGATACGGTGGGCTGGCGTTGGCTCAAAAGCTGGTCTCTTTAAGCAAAGGGCATAATAGCTGGAAAGTGACTCTAGTTGACCATAGAGATTACCACCTCATTCAGGTACGCATTCACGAGGTGGCAGCAAATAGTATTCCAGCAGCACAGATAAAAATTCCCCTTTCCGAGCTTCTACAAGGTCACAAAGTGGAATCAATTCAAGCAAAAGTGATAAAGATTGACCCGGTAGGGCGGACGGTGGAGACTACCTCAGGCTCTATCAGCTATGACCGATTGGTGGTGGCGTTGGGAAGTGTTACTGATTTCCATAACATCCCCGGTTTGCAGGAACACGCCTTCGCTATGAAAACTTTGGATGAAGCGATTTTGTATAGGAAAGCGGTTGTCGAAGCTTTCCGCAAAGCCACAGCAGCAGGCGCAGAACCTTTGCGTAAAAATGACCCGCGCCTGACTTTTACTATTATCGGTGGTGGGTTGACCGGCACTGAACTGGCAGGAGAAATGGTAGATTTCTGCAACGACCTGTGCAAAAAATTTCCGACAGCCCGCAACGCATACCGGATAGTGCTGGCAGAATTAACGCCACACTTGCTACCAGAGTTAGGCGCAGAGAATGGCGATTACGCCATGAATGACCTACGCCGTAAAAATGTGGCGATTCTTACCAATAGCGGCATTGACCAAGTTTTGCCCGGCAGTGTTCATCTTATCAATGGAAAAACAATCAAAAGCAATATAATTTGTTGGACGGGAGGGGTAAAAGCCCCGCCGTTGGTCAAAGAGAGTGGTTTCGAGACTACCAGAGACGGTCGCATTGAGGTGAATCATAATCTACGCAGCAAACAATTCGAATCGGTTTATGCTATCGGTGATAACGCCTTTATCCACGATGGGCGCACCGGAAAGCCAGTCCCACAGACTGGACAATATGCCGAGCTACAGGCGGCGTATCTGGCAAAATGCTTTGCCCACGAACAACCGGGTGTCACACCCGAACCTTACACCCCTTTCTCGATGGGCATCTCAATTTCGCTAGGGCGGGGAGAAGCCCTGAGCCTGAGCGGTCCGCTAAAGTTGACAGGGATGCCGGGACGAGTAGTGAAAGACCTTTCCTACACCAAGCACGAACTAGGGGTACGCAATGTGCTACCGGAAGTAAGACTGGGTTAGGTTTGTTTCTTGTATATTAGCAATCGCCGACCACATGCTTTGTGCATATGGTCGGTTTTGATTTCGGCTGGATTGTTACAATCGACTAGCAGTTTGCAAACATTGCAAGTCAGAATCTGATATGACCGTTAAACTTGCTCTTTACGGCGATACTGGATGGCTTCAGCAATGTGCGCCGCTTGTATCGCTTCGCTACCGGAAAGATCGGCGATTGTGCGTGCCAATTTCAGGATACGATGGTAGGCACGGGCAGACAGCGCCATCTGACGGGTTGCCGCTTTTAGTAAACTTTCGGCAGCCGTATCGGTCTTGCAGAAAACGCGAACCTCGCCTGCGCCCATCTCGGAGTTGGTAAAGAGTCGGCGAGGCGTTTTGCTTTCCTCGTTGGCGGAGGGGCGGTAACTATCGAAGCGTTTTAGCTGGATTTCGCGGGCGCGTGCCACCCGTTCGCGCATGCGAGCGGAAGGTTCGCCCAGTCGGGTATCTGCCAATTTCTCGTACTCCACCCGCGGCACTTCGATATGAATATCAATGCGGTCGAGTAGAGGACCACTCAAGCGTTTCTGGTAATTCTGGATACGAGCAGGGGGGCAAACGCAAGCTTTTTGTGAGTCTCCAAGATAGCCGCAAGGACAGGGGTTCATTGCGCCTACCAGAATGAAGTTAGCCGGGTATTTGACGCTGCCAGAGGCGCGGGACAACACCAACGTGCGGTCATCTTCCAACGGTTGCCGCAACTGGTCGAGCATTTGCTGTCCAAACTCCGGTAATTCGTCCAAAAACAGCACGCCGCGATGCGCCAGACTAATTTCACCCGGACGCGGGAAGCGCCCACCTCCCACCAGACCAGCCGAGGAAATCGAGTGGTGCGGTGAGCGGAAGGGGCGTTGTATCACCAACGGCGTATCGGAGGGCAATAGACCCGAAACGCTGTAGATTTTGGTCACTTCCAAAGCCTCGTCAATGGTCATAGGGGGCAAAAGAGTAACCATAGTGCGTGCCAACAGCGTTTTACCTGAACCGGGAGGTCCCGACATGAAAACGTTGTGTCCGCCCGCCGCCGCGATTTCCAACGCGCGTTTAGCATGTTCCTGCCCCTTGATAAGGCTGAAATCGTAGCGGGAATCTTCTTCATGGTTTTTTTGCAGCAGAGTTAGGTCGCGCTTGATAGGCGCGATAGGATGTCGCCCTGCAAGATGCGCCTCCAGTTCGCGCAGAGTCGCCACCGGATACACCGACACGCCTTCCACTAATGCCGCTTCCTTTGCGTCCATCGCAGGTACAAAGATACGCCGAATACCGTGTCCCTTCGCCACCGATACCATCGGCAACACTCCATCGCTGTGACGCAGCGAGCCATCAAGGCTTAATTCTCCCAGAAAAATAGCATCGGAGAGGTCACCATATGCGCCATCGCTGGCAGAAACCAAAATACCCACCGCAATAGGCAGGTCGTAGGCAGGACCTTCCTTGCGAACATCGGCGGGCGCAAGATTTACCACCACCCGTTTGTTGCCGGGGAAATAGCCGCCGCTGTTCTTGATAGCGGCACGCACCCGCTCACGTGCCTCTTGCACCGCCGTATCAGGCAGACCCACCATGGCAAAAAAGGGGTTGCCGTTGGCAGTATCCACTTCCACTTCTACTAAAATACCTTCCAGACCGAGCAGGGCGCAGGTGTAAACTTTGGCAAGCATGCGGCTATTTTCCCATCTCATTGCAATTTTTTGGTTCGGCTTGTTTTATCTTAGCACGGGGCTTAGGGTGTTGCAATCTGTTTTAATAAACAGCTATTTTAAGATTTTCGCCCGATATAAAACAAGGAGCGTAAACCCCTTGTTAAGGGGGTAGTTGGTTTTGTGATAATAAAATTTCCCGGCTTCTTTACCGGGAATTCTGATTTGCTCTAGAAATTTTGCAGAAGGGTTAGCCGTTTTTCTGGCTACGATAGCGGCGAATCAGCGTGTTAGTGGAGCTATCGTGCGGCAGTTCTGGCTCTTCAACACTGGTGAGTTGTGAGATGATGCGGTTCGCCAGTGCCTTGCCCAATTCCACGCCCCACTGGTCGAAAGAGTTGATGCGCCAAATAGTGCCTTGCACAAACACCTTATGCTCATACAGCGCCACCAGTTTACCCAACGCCTCCGGAGTTAGGCTCGGCAGCAACAGCGAATTGGTGGGGTGGTTGCCCTCGAAAATACGGTGCGGTTCTTGAAATGCCGGCACTCCTTCCGTATGTACCTCACTAGCGGTTTTGCCAAAAGCCAACGCCTCGGTCTGAGCAAAGTAATTGGACATCAGCAGGTCGTGATGATTGCCCAACGGATTCAGCGATTGAGAGAAACCTATGAAATCGGAGGGAATCAGCTTAGTGCCTTGATGGATAAGCTGATAATAAGCGTGCTGCCCATTAGTGCCGGGCTGTCCCCAGATAATGGGACCCGTCTGGTAATCAACTCGGTTGCCGTCCAAATCAACGCTCTTACCGTTGCTCTCCATATCGAGTTGCTGCAAATACGCGCTCAAGCGACCGAGATAATGGTCGTAGGGCAAAATCGCCACCGTCTCCGCGCCGAAAAAGTTGTTATACCACAAACCAATTAGAGCCAACAACACCGGCATATTCTTTTCAAAAGGCGCAGTACGAAAATGGGTATCCATCGCGTGGAAGCCCGCCAACATACGACGGAAATTATCCGCGCCAATCGCAATCATTAGCGAAAGTCCGATTGCCGAATCGTAGGAATAGCGCCCACCAACCCAATCCCAGAAACCAAACATATTGGCGGTATCAATCCCGAATTTGGCAACTTCTGTGGCATTGGTAGAAACCGCCACAAAATGGCTCGCCACTGCCTTTTCGTCACCGAGCGTTTTCAACGCCCAGTCGCGAGCGGTGTGCGCGTTGGTAAGGGATTCAACGGTGGTAAAAGTCTTGGAAGAAATGATGAACAACGTTTCGGCAGGGTCAAGGTCACGGGTGGCTTCTGCAAAATCGGTGCCGTCAATATTCGAGACAAATCGGACGTTGAGATGGCGTGCGCTGTAGTGACGCAAAGCTTCATAAGCCATTACCGGTCCGAGGTCAGAGCCACCGATACCGATATTGACTATATTGCGAACGGGCTTGCCGGTAAAGCCTTTCCACTCCCCACTGCGTACACGCTCCGAGAAAGCCGCCATTTTATCCAGCACCCCATGCACTTCTGGCACCACATTTTCGCCACCCACCAGCACAGTGGCATTGCGAGGAGCGCGTAAGGCGACATGCAATACCGCCCTTTTCTCGGTAACATTGATTTTTTCGCCGGTAAACATCGCCTCGATGCGTGCTTTCAAGCCCGAATCTTTAGCCAGTTGCAACAATAGTTTGATAGTCTCAGAGTTCAGGCGATTTTTGGAATAATCTAAATATATATCTTCAGCCTCAACAGTGAGGGCAGCGCCACGTGTTGGGTCAATGGCGAAAAAATCGCGCAGGTGCGTATCCTTTATCTGCCTGTAATGGGCTTCGAGAGCTTTCCAGGCAGGGGTTTGAGTTAGATTATTGCTCATTTCCAGTATCCTTTCGTTCCATTTATAAGCCCAGCAGCATTATATAACATTCAGCTTCAAAGTTTATCAGACTTTGAGCTAAAAATCGATTCGACTCCAAACCCGTAGCCCTTGCTACTGACCACGCCAAACAGCGGGATTAGCATTTCTCTACTACCGAATTAATTTTCACCCGATTGTACAGAAAGGATATAGATAATGGAAGTCGAGAATACTACGCCTGCGCCTTACGAAGCATTAGATCGCGAAGCGGTGAGCCTTAATTACGTTTATGAGATTATAATGGATAAGATGAAGGTGGAACGTCGCCCGGTTGCCGTCACCTTCTGCGAGGATACGCCACCCGAAGGCTACGAGTTACTGAACGAACCCGCCTGTACCCTAATTAAAGAAGGCGCAAGTGGACGGAAAGTTTATGTGGATAGCAACAACAACGCCTGTTTCGTGGGCTTGTACCACACTGGTATGCACCCCGGCATGGACATGATTAAGGATGGCAGTTATCTCACTATGTCACAGGGGATGTTCACAGCAGAGGGGGCGCGTATCAACAAAGAGACTACCCCCAACCTACCGCAAGGTCTGTACAAAGCGATTGCCGTTGCGCCCCTGAATGAAGTACCGGAGGGCGTGGCTGTGCATTTGATGGCGGTAATCTGCGACCCGCAACGCGCTATGATGATTTCGGGCGCAGCGTTGGCGCGTACCGGTAGCCTGCCCTTTGGCGAGGTTGGTTGGTCGGTGTGTAGTTCGCTCTACGCGCTGCCCTTCCACAATCGCCGTAGCCTGTTCACCATCGGGGATGGAGGCGGGCGCATCCACAACAGCCTGAAACCAAGCGAGCTATTCGCGGTAGTACCCGCTAAAGATATGAAATACATCATCGAGATGATTGAAAACTTTGCCATAAACTCGGTAGATATGCGTAAGGAAGTCATGCCGGGTGTGTATGCCCGTATGCGCCACGCAGGACCTCCGCAGGGTGTAAGCCAACCTCAATAATTGGTCTTCGGCGCAGGTTTTTGCACCTGCGCCCTACTCCCGCCTCTCATCGATTTAAATGACTGCAAAAATTAGATATACATATGAATATTAAAACCAAACCGGGAACGGATGAATACGAATGGGTTTGGGGTTCAAAACTGACAGGGGAAAGGGAGGTAAAATTAAATTGGCTATCTCAAACCCTGCCTTTGAATTCTGGTTTTTGCTTCACTTTGAGTATACCTGTACCCTCTTTTCCAATTGTGATGATGTAATCAGAGTTTTAGCAAAACATCTACCCGATTACAAGAAAAATTCCGCAGGATTCACGCTTTTATTGGAAAAAAGCGAACTTGCAATTTCTAATTCAGCAAAAGTTTTGGCTGAAATGTCCAAAACTGATGCGGACAAATATCCCAATCCCTCGACCCACGTACACCTGTTGGTACAAACACTGCTAGAATCCTCCAAACCCAGTTGGGAAAAATAACCCTTCTTCTTTTCTCCAAAACCCCTTGTTTTATTTTATAATCGTGCTTGGGGCTGGCTTGAAGCGTTGCTTCCATTAGTGTAAAATTGCTCAGGTGTAAGGATAGTACAAATAATAAAATTTCGCCGGGAGTGATAACCAAAATGGTTGAGTTGCAAGCGGTTGTAAAGAACAAGCCCCTCAACCTAACCGAATTGAACGGGAGCGCCAAGTTGAAGTTAGCCTCAAACTCGAATAATCAGGAAAAACCGCGTCTGCGCCTTGCCATCCAAAAAGAAGGTCGCCTGACAGAGCATACCCTTTCGCTTTTGCGTAGTATTGGGCTAGAATTTGATAGCTACAAGCAACGCCTGTTCAGCACCGTTAGTAATTTTGAACTGGACATTATGTACACTCGCGATGATGACATCCCAGAGTATGTTGCCACAGGCACTGCCGACATCGGGGTGGTGGGGCAAAACCTACTCTACGAGGAGGGCGTTGAGGTGGAGCAGGCGCTACCGATGGGCTTCGGGCATTGCTCGTTGGTAGTGGCAGTTCCCAAAGATAGCGGCATCACCGATGTACAGCAGCTACACGGCAAGAAAATCGCCACCAGCTATCCTAAATCTGCACACAAGTTGCTACAACAGTACGGTATCGAAGCAGAGATTATAACCTTGAGCGGAGCGGTGGAACTTGCCCCGAATCTGGGGTTGGCGAACGCCGTTGTGGAAATTACCGCTACCGGCAGCAGCCTTATTCTCAACGACCTAGTCGCGATTGAGGAAATACTGCAAAGCGAGGCGGTACTGGCAGTTAACAAAGAATCGCTTATGCACCCCTACAAGGCGCGTAATATCAACCGCTTACAGGTACGCATCAAAGCCGCGCTGGCGGGTAAAGAATACAAATATGTGGTGATGAATGCTCCCAGAGCCGCACTCGAAAATATCAAAAAAGCCGTGCCGGGCTTGAAAAGTCCAACCATTGTGCCGTTGGACGACCCGAATTGGGTGGCAGTACACGTAGCCGTTACCGAAGAAGCCTTCTGGGAAGTGATGGAACGGCTGAAAGAAGCAGGCGCTGGTGGTATTTTGGTAGTACCGATTGAGAAAATCTTGCTTTAAGGCTGTAAAAATGCATCTTTTTTGGGGTACAATTCTACTGATACTAGGAGCGCTCACCTCGCTGGCGGGCGGCAATACTGCATTGGTAGTGTTTGCATCGTTATGGGCGCTGGTCACTTTTGTAGAAATTATGTCGGCGATGGATCGCCACCGCAGAGGAAACCTATTTGTACTGCCGCTGTCGGGTATTCCGGGAATATTCGGCACTATTTTTGGCGGTACGCCGGGTTTAGTGGTATATTTTGCGATACTGACCATGTACATACTCGCCCTACTATTTTTCTGGAGACGCGCTCCCAAAGCCCCGAAAGCGGTAGCGGCAAAAGGCGGTAGCTCGAAATCCAAAGGTATGCCAAAACCTCCCGCAGGTGGTGCAAAAGAAGCCCCTAAACGTCCGGCGGGTGACAACAAAGCAGTTCCCAATCCCACTGCCGGGGAGTTTAAAGATGCGCTAAAACATGCCGATGGAACAGGCAAGAGCAAGGGAGGCAGCCCGGAAAAAGGGAAAGAACATCGAAAGCAGATGATTGAGTAAACCTAATCTGCCAACACCTACCGGGCGCAACGAAATGCGCCTTATTTAGTTAAAGGAGTGAGCCATGCAACCTGTTAGGTTGAGCGAAGTTGATCCCGAAACCCTGAAGCGTATCAAACAACGCGCCTCCGGTGAGTTCGGAAAAGTGAGCGAACAGGCACGCGCCATTATGCAGGAAGTGCGGCAACGAGGCGACTCCGCATTACGCGATTTCACCGCCCGTTTCGACGGGGTTCAGCTTGAAACCCTTGAAGTAACCAAAGAGGAAATAGAAGAAGGCTTACGTGAAGCCTCCTCAGAGTTGATTGAAGCATTTACATTCGCCATCGCCAATATCCGCAAGTTCCACCGCACCCATGTGAAAGCGGAAGAAGAGCATGTTGAAACCGTGCCAGGCGTGGAAGTGTGGCGGGTGTGGCGTGCCATCGAAAAGGTTGGGCTGTATGTGCCGGGCGGTAGAGCGCCGCTACCATCCTCATTACTTATGACCGCCATACCAGCCGAAATAGCCGGATGTGATGAAATCATCGTGTGTACACCCCCCAATAAAGAGGGCAAGATACATTATTCGATTCTGGCGGCGGTTGCCGTATTGAATCTGCCAAATCTACGCCTGTTCAAAGTGGGCGGGGCGCAGGCAATCGCGGCAATGGCTTACGGTACTGAAAGCATCCCCAAAACTTACAAAATCTTCGGGGCGGGCAATCCCTATGTCACTGCCGCTAAAGTGCTGGCTTTCAGCGAAGGCGAGGTTAGTATTGATATGCCCGCCGGTCCAAGCGAAGTGTTGATTATCGCAGATGCAAGCGCCAACCCTGCCTATGTCGCTGCCGATTTTCTCTCACAGGCAGAACACGCCGATGATAGTTCGGCGGTGTTGCTTACCACTTCGCCCAAACTAGCGTTAGCGGTTGCCGCCGAAGTGCGCCGTCAGTTGCCATTGCTTACCACTGCCGACCGCGCTTCCAATTCTTTGGAACAGTATGGCATGATCGGTATTGTGGAAACAATTGAGCAAGCCATCGAGTTTTCCAACGATTACGCGCCCGAACATCTCGAAGTTTGCACCGAAAATGTGGATGAGGTGCTGCCACGTTTGCGAAACGCCGGAACGATTTTTGTGGGCAATTTCACGCCCGAACCAAGCGGCGATTATGTGAGCGGCTTAAATCATGTGCTGCCCACCGGCGCAAATACCAAAATGTTTGGACCGCTCTCGGTAGAGAGTTTTGGCAAAAAGATGCAAATGCAGCGAATGACCTCTGAAGGGCTGGCAAATCTGCGTAAAGCGGCGGAAGTAATGGCAGCGGCTGAGGGCTTGCCCGCTCATGGTCGCGCCATCAACATTCGCTTCGAGGATGAGCAGCATTAATGGATGTTGTTGCGTATAATCGCAATGCTTGGGATAAACGGGCAATCCTTGTGCTGTTCCTGTAAGACCGGAGACAAGCGCGGCAGCACGCAGGAACGAGTGGTCGGTGGTACTAGCAAAACTGGTTTCCTGAAAATGCGCCGTTGGAATTTAGCCACACCTACTAGGGGCTAATCGGTGGGCAACTCGAAGCGGGTTTCCTGCTAGAGAATTTCTACGAAGATATTCAACCGGGCGAACGCATCGGCAATATATGCCGAATTATTTCGCCACTCGTGCCATAAAACAAATGTAATACAGTTAAGAGTGGTTCGTGTAACGTCAATAATTAAACAGGGAAAGATACCGATGACAATCCAAAAAAGCCCCGATATGGAAGCCATGATGCGCCCTGAACTGCTGAAACTGGAAGAATACACTCCGGTAGAACCGCTAGACCGCCTGAGCAAGCGGTTAGGAATTCCGGTGGAGCAGATTGTAAAGCTAGATGCCAATGAAAACCCCTATGGGTCCTCGCCTGCTGCGCTAGAAGCTCTCAAGCGCCAGCAATATTACCATATCTACCCTGACCCCTCCTCCTTAAATCTGCGCGAGGAACTGGAAAAATACACGGGCATAAACAAAGAACGCATCTTTGTGGGAAGCGGCTCGGATGAATTGCTGGAATTGCTAACTCGGCTTTTTATCGTACCCGGCGACAATATTCTGAATTTTGTGCCTACCTTTGGCATGTATTCTTTTCTGGGAGAGCTATACCGCGCCCAAATCCGCAAAGTACCGCGCCACGCTAATGATTACAGCATTGACGTAAAAGCAGGGTTGGCGGCAATTGACGAACGCACCAAGCTCATTTTTGTCTGCACCCCTAATAACCCCACTGGCAACAGCGCCCCAGAAAGCGTTGTCCGCGCCCTGTTAGATACAGGCAAAATCGTGGTGGTGGACGAAGCTTATCACGACTTTGCCGGACACAGTTTTATCAAGCTGACCAACATATACGAAAACCTAGTGGTGTTGCGTACCTTCAGCAAATTGAGCGGGTTGGCAGGTTTACGAGTGGGTTATGGCATCGTACCTGAAGCAATCGCACGTCAGTTGTGGAAAATCAAACAGCCATATAATGTTACGGTGGCAGGGCAGGAAGCGGCACGAGCAAGCCTGAGCGAAGGTACTTGGATTTCAGAGCATATTCAGAAAATCGTGGCTGAACGCGAGCGGCTCTACGGGCTGTTGCAGCAATTCAGCGACCACTTTGAAGCATTACCCAGTAGCTCAAACTTTATCTTCTGCCGCATGAAAAAGGGCAGAGCCAAACAAATCAAAAATGAATTGGAAAAGCGGGGCGTGTTGGTGCGACATTATAACAAGCCGCTACTGGAAAATGCTTTCAGGGTAAGCGTGGGTCGCCCAGAGCAAACCGACATTTTCATTGAGCATCTGAAGCAAATTATATATACTCAATAACCGAAGCGGCAGCGTATCTGCCCACCCTTATATCCAACGCCGGAAAAGAAAGGCTCAGATGCAAAACGCGGTTGACTTTGAAAAAATGCAGCAGATGCTCTCCGAAGCAACCTTCACCAGCTTATATGGGTTCAAACTATCCAAACTTGGCGAGGGCGAGTGTACAATATTAGTGCCGTTCCATGCCGGTCTTGAAAGACCGGGCGGCTACGTGGCAGGTCCTGTTTATATGGCGGTAGCGGATGTAGCAATGTGGATCGCAATCGCCACCACCACCGGATATGATGAAGCGCGTATGACCCTGACCCTTGAAATGAAAACCAACTTCCTGACCGGTGCAAAGCAAGAAGATATATTATGCACCGCCAAAGTGCTTAAAGCTGGCAGACGCGCAATTTACGGTGTAGCAGAATGTGTATCGGCAAGCGGCATACTTCTAACGCACCACACCCTCACCTACATGCGACCCAGTAAAGCAGAGATAAAAGCAGGCAGCGTAGAGTAAAAGCTTTTATAGCAATTTAAAAGGGAGTAACTACTATGAGCAATCAATTCGGTAAGGCGGACAAGATTCCGATAGTAGATGAAAACGACGAGTTTGAAGAAGTAACGATTCATGATGCCGAAGAGTATGAAGAACTAAAGGTTGGAAACAAAGATGAAATAGTTGAGGATATACCAGTTGCCAACTCTGCTCGCGAAATCTTCGACCGCAATAGCGTAATAAAAGCATTGCGAGGCATCAACTTCAGTTTCGGGCTATTCTGGCGTGGCAACTTCTCGCGAGTGGATTTGAGCGGCGCAGACCTGCGCGGGCTTGACCTGCATGCTGTTAGTTTCCGACAAGCCGACCTGAGAAACGCAAACCTGAGCGGTTGTAAACTGATGGGTTCAAATTTCATTGGGGCTAACTTGAGCGGCGCAATCTTTGATGACTCCGATTTGCACGGTTGCGACATGCACAGCGCAAAGGCTATCGGCGCAATCTTCAAGGCTGCTTCGCTGGTGGGAGTTTACGCAGCAGGCGTTGACTTTACCGAAGCTGTTTTTACCGGCGCAGATTTGCACGGCTCACGCTTCTTTAGCGTTAAATTGATAAATGCCAAACTGGATAGGGTTAAGGCACGGGGGGTAGATTTCTTCGGCGCAGACCTCACCGGCGCAACTTTCGAGCATGCCCAAATGCACAGCGTCAATTTTACCAGAGCCAAAGGCGCGAAAGATTTAAATCTGAAGAAATCATTCTAGTAATTGGAAGAAGACAGAAGGGGGAACCGCCGGAGTACAAGTCCGACGGTTCTTGCTTTTTTATACAGCTTTTAATTGTTTATCACCGGAGATAGCCATCAAATCTTCAGCATGCTCCAGCCCGGCATGTATAACGCGCTGAAAATCGGCGGTGGCGAAAGGCTTTTCCAAAAAGAAATTATAGCCGCGCACTTCCCAAATCAATTCAACGCTGCTGCAAACCACGATAAAAACATAGGGATTTAAATGTCGCATTCTTTCAATTAAACTGCAACCATCCAGACCGGGGTGAATCAAATCGGTGAAAACAATCTGGGGTTGCTTCTCTCGAAAGAGTTTCAAAGCTTCGTCCCCATCGCTGGTGTCGTAAATTTGAACAGGCTGCCCCGCCAATTTTTGCAGCAAGACGCGCATTACGTTACGAGAGCTATTATCGTTTTCAATTAATAAAATTGTGGTAGTATAGAGTTGTTTGGACGATTTTGACATTTTAGCACCTTTTTCTGTTATGGCTTGTCTGTAATTTTTACTATAACTCTGTAGAACAAGTTGTATATTCCTTAATGTAAATTATACCTACAACTCAATTATAAATAAAAGAGGGTTACGCATTTTGTAAGGAGAATGTAACATTGGAACTGAGGAAAGAGGGGGAAAGGCGCGGTCGGATACAGCGCGAAACGCTAGAAACCAGCATTTTGATAGAATTGAACCTAGACGGTGATGGCAAATGTACTGTTAGCACCGGAGTCGGTTTCTTTGACCATATGCTAACGCTGTTCGCCAAGCACGCCAACCTCACTTTAAACATCAAAGCTAAAGGGGATACTTGGATTGATGACCACCACACGGTCGAAGATGTGGGTATTGCGCTAGGGCAAGCGCTCAAGCAAGCTTTTGGTGATAAGGTAGGTATTCAGCGATACGGGCATGCTTATGTACCGATGGATGAAACGCTGGTACGTACCGCACTGGATATATCCGGGCGCCCCTTTCTAGTGTACGAGGTGGAGGGCTTGTCGGATAAGGTGGGACAGTTCGATTGCCAACTAATCGAGGAGTTTTGCAGAGCAGTCGCTTTCAATGCCGGTTTAACTTTGCACATTGATAAAATTCGCGGCAAAAACTCGCATCATATCCTTGAAGCGGTTTTCAAGAGTTTTGCACAGGCGCTTCGGGAATCGGCACGCATCGTCAGCGATTCGCTGCCAAGCACCAAAGGCGTTATCGAGTAGTAAATCTGGGACATTCGGGAATAAATATTTCAAAATTCTTGTGAGAGGATGTCAGATAAAATGTCTATAGGTATAACTCCTAAGCAACCGCCGCTGGGTAACTTTCCAAAATCGGCTATTGCCACCGCACGTATGGCGCCACCCGTTGACGGCAGCCAACAAGGCAACCAACTACCTGCTGCTTCTCCGAATAATTATCAGTTCAACGAAGCTCTTAATAAATTGTTGTATCAGTACCGAGCAGAAGTTCAGGATATGCGTACTGCGCTGGAGGTAGTTCGCAAAGGCGAAGAACCGCTCGATACACAAGTTAACTATCTGAAACTGACCTATGACAACCTGAATAAAATAGCTGCTGACCTAGAGCAACAAGAATTGCTGGCTGAAGCGGATCAGGTAGAAAGTATTCGCAAACTTTTAAACCTGTGGGAGCAGCTAAAATATAATCCGGTTTTGGCTAAAGCTGACGGAAAACTGGAAGCGCAAGAGCAATTAAAATGTCTGAACCAAATTGAGCGAATTACCCGCTCCATAGAGTTTCTGATAGGCTATCAGACCATCCCAACCCGTCTGGCGAAATGGCTAGGTCGAACCAAAGCCGAATATTATGTGCCGTTTCACCGGGTTTTTGAAGATGAAGTACCTTACGCTGAAGACCGCAATAAATTAATAATCCTTTTCGCCTTGCAACCTGATATACTCCCGGATGCGTGGTTTGAAACCGCAAAAGGGTTAGTGTACCGTTGCAGCAAAAAATCGGACAGGCTGGCAAAATGGGGCTTTGTTTTCCCGATAGTGCCGGCAATATCCTTAGCCTTTATCTTTATATTGTGCATCGCCGCTCAATTTATAGCCCTTCCGAGCTGGCCCTTCCAACCCGCTAACCTAATGACCTTTTTAACCGGTTGGGGAGCAATAGGGGCGGGAGTGCTGGTACATTTGCTGATTTCGGTTTACAAAGAGAGCCAACGCAATGTAGAGTTGCCTTCGGTATTATCTTTCGGTACACTTGGTACTTTGATTGATGTCAAATTCGGTATGATAATGCTCAAGTATCTTATTATACTGGTAGGGCTTTTCGGAATGGCGTTCACAGTGGGAGTTGAGAGCATTTCCCCAGTGACAGCTTTTCTGGTAGGCTACAGTCTTGACAGCTTTATTGAGCTTTTCAGCGTAAGGTTGGATCGGCTTTCTACAGAACAGTTGGTCAAACTCAAACAACAGTTGGGTGAAGATAAGTAAAGTGGGTTACACCACATTTAGAAATAAGGGGCTTAAGCCCCTTGCTTGAAGAAATGGCTGAAACGAAAATCATAAGTAAATAGAAAATGACTATGGATGAAAATCGCAATAATTGATTACAATTCTGGGAACGTGCGTAGTGTACAACGCGCCTTGCAACGAGCAGCGCAATTAGCCGGGTTCGAGGACGCAGCGGTTGACATTACGAGCGATGCGAACTACATCCGCGAAGCAGCAGCGGTAGTTTTTCCGGGACAAGGTGCAGCAGGGCAATGCATGGGCAATTTGCTCTCCACCCATCTGGATAATGTGGTAAAAGAGCGGGTTGCCAGCGGTCGTCCTTTTCTGGGAGTATGTGTCGGCTTCCAGCTAATGTTTACCCATATGGAGGAAAACGATACTGCCGGCTTGAACGTGCTACCGGGTGAGGTGCGGCGCTTCCCTGAAGCAAGTGGGCTTAAAATCCCGCAAATCGGATGGAATCAAGTTCAACAAGTACGCCCATCGCCCTTATGGGAGAATGTGCCAGACGGCAGCTATTTCTACTTTGTTCACAGCTATTATTGTGACCCAAACGGGGGCGTGAATAGCCCTTACACTATGGCAATTACCGATTACGGGGTGAATTTTTGCAGCGCAGCAGGTCAGGACAACTGGTTTGGTGTGCAGTTTCACCCGGAAAAAAGCGGTCCGGTTGGTTTACAACTCTATTCTAACTTTTTGAGGTATGCAACCCAATGTTAATAATTCCCGCAATAGATTTAAAGGACGGCAAGTGTGTACGCCTGTATCAAGGCGATTACAATCAAGTAACGGTGTTCAACGATGACCCGGTGGAGGTAGCAATACAATGGCGCGAACAAGGCGCACAATACCTGCATTTGGTTGATTTGGACGGCGCAAAAGCGGGCAAGCCCGTTAATCTGCTGGTAGTGAAGCGCATAATAGAGGCAAGCGGTTTGCCGGTGGAATTGGGCGGCGGTATCCGCGATGAAGCAATCGTGGAAGAAGCACTGAGCGCGGGCGTTGACCGGGTGGTGTTGGGTACTGTGGCGCTGCGCGACACCGGACTAGCAGAGCGATTGTGCAGACGCTGGGGCGAGCGCATCGTAATCGGCATTGACGCACGCAACGGGCTGGTAGCGGTGGAAGGTTGGACGGAAACCTCAAATGTAACGGCAACCCTTCTGGCAACCGAGATGGCGAAACGCGGCGCAACCCGCTTTATCTATACTGACATCAGTCGTGACGGAACGCTGACAGAACCGAATTATGAGGCGCTGCGCGATTTTATGGAGTCGGCTCAAAAGCCGGTAATTGCCAGCGGCGGGGTAGCCAAAGCCGAGCATGTAGCGAAACTGCGCGAGACCGGGGCGGAAGGGGTCATTATTGGCAAGGCGCTGTACACCGGAGACCTGAAACTGTCTGAAGTTTTGTAAAATCAGAGGTATCTATCTTGCTAACCAAACGTATTATTCCCTGCCTCGATGTAAAAGAGGGGCGAGTGGTAAAAGGCACTAACTTTGTGAATCTGCGCGATGCAGGCGATGCGGTGGAACTGGCGGCTTTCTACGATGCGGAAGGCGCGGATGAATTGGTATTCCTCGACATCACCGCCAGCAGTGACGGACGTGAAACGGTTGTGGAAATGGTACGCCACACCGCCTCGCAGGTTTTTATTCCTTTCACTATCGGCGGCGGTATTCGCACCCTTAACGATATGCTGCGAATGCTGGATGCGGGTGCGGATAAGGTCTCGGTCAATACAGCGGCGGTGCAAAATCCGGCGCTTATTGCAGAAGGGGCAAACCATTTCGGTAGCCAATGTATCGTGCTGGCAATTGACGCGAAACAGCGCGAAACGGGCGGTTGGGAGGTGTTCTTGCATGGCGGACGCACCCCTACCGGGCTTGACGCGGTAGAATGGGCGAAACGCGGCGTGGAACTGGGCGCAGGCGAAATCTTGCTCACCAGCATGGATGCGGACGGCACTAAAAACGGCTACGACCTACCGCTCACCCGCGCCATCTCCGAAAGTGTGAGCGTTCCGGTGATTGCCAGCGGTGGGGCTGGCAGCCTACAACACTTGTACGAAGCGGTAGAGCAGGGTAAAGCCGATGCGGTGCTGGCGGCAAGTATCTTCCATTACGGCGAATACTCTATACGTCAGGCTAAAGAGTATCTACACGACAAAGGGTTGCCGATGCGGTTGTGAAATAAACCCTTGTGAGCAGGAAATATATACCAACCCACATACACAACATTGAAAGGCTATCATCGTTTGATTTCGCAATTGATAAAAATACTCCCCCGCTTGATGGGCTGGGGTTTCCTGATACTTGGCGGTATGCTGCTGGCATGGACTCGTCAGCTTGGTTCTTTGCTAGGGGTAGATACAAAAAAAAGTTCCGGGCTGGCGTTGGTACGGGCGCTGGCATTGCGTGAGGTAATTATCGGCAGTTTTATTATTCGGGCAAAAGATTCACAGCAATTAAAGCAGGGGATTTTAATCCGCATGCTCGCGGAAATTAGCGACTTTGCCATGCACATGTTCGGCAAAGGCGTTTTTATCCAGCCTACCTCGCGCCGAATTGGTTACATGATTCCCCCGGTGCTGTTGGTTGAATTCTTGATTCGGTGCAGCATCAAAGAGCAAGGGCAAAAATGAGCAAAATATCGTTGGAAACGCTGAGCGTAGAAGGAACAGAAACGGTTAGCCTCGATTTTGGAGAGGACGGGCAGAATCTCATTCCGGCGATTGTGCAGGAAACGAGCAGCGGCGAAGTGTTGCTGGTGGCTTTTATGAATCGCGAAGCTTTCGAGCGCACGTTGCAAACTGGAAAGGCACATTTCTGGAGTCGTAGCCGCCAAACTTTATGGCTAAAGGGCGAAACTAGCGGACAATTTCTGCTGGTGCAAGAGTTTTTTATCAATTGCGAGGAAAACAGCCTATTGCTGAAAGTGAATCTGGCGGGTGGTATCGCGTGCCATACCGGACACAAAAGTTGCTATTATCGCCGCGCGGATTGGAAGCCGCTACAATAGATAGAATAATCAGGGATATGTCGTGCGAAATAATCTGGCTGAAATGTGCCATGTTGCATGGGGCGTTTACGAATTTTTGAGAGATAACGACCTTGCGGAACAGAGCGGAACCAGTAACCGCCTACGAGTCGGAAATCTGGAAAAGCTGTGGTTGCGCTTACTGGAAGAATTGGAAGAACTCAAAGGGGTGGTACTAGGCACGCATGTGCATGAGGGCTTCCCACAGGATATTGTGCTGGAAGGCTACGAGGTATTCTATTGGGCAGTGTGCTATGCGGTGTCGAGTGGTATAGGATATGGCGAGATTGCGCCGGATGTTGCCTTGCTAGAAGGCTTTGACGCGCCTACGCTTCCGGCAGAGGAGTTAGCCTTGCTGTTCAAGCAGACAGTTTCGGGAGATAGTAGCGGAATCAGGCAGGCGTTGGAATTGGTGGGACGCGCATGCAAATTCGCCAACCTATCCCCCGCCCAACTGCTAGAACGCGACCTGACCGAGATGCGCGAGAAAAATTACTTACAACCTTACTGGAACAACCTTATAAAGCCATAAGTACGCGGCTTTCTATAACTCCGCTACGGTATTAATCTTTGCCAATTTTACGCTTCTCTCTTTCCTGTTCGGCAACTTTACGCCAATAGGCGAGCCTATCACCGATGGTAATTTCAAAACCGTGATCGGTTGGCTCGTAATAACGGCGACCTTCTAAGGCATCGGGGAGGTTTTGCTGGTACACGAAACCGCCTTCATGGTCATGAGCATAGCGATAACCCTCGCCGTAGCCTAAATTCTTCATTAGCTGAGTAGGAGCATTGCGTAGATGTAGCGGCACAGGCTCATTGCGGGAGAGCAACACATCTGCCTGAACCTGCTTGTAAGCCCCGTACAAACGATTGCTCTTGGGAGCAGTGGCGAGATATACCACGCATTGCGCCAACGCCAGCGCACCCTCTGGCATCCCGATGAAATGTACTGCTTGCTGTGCCGCCATTGCCACTACCAACGCTTGGGGGTCAGCCATACCGACATCCTCGCTGGCAGCCCGCACCAACCTCCGCACAATAAAGAGGGGGTCTTCGCCGCTCTCCAACATGCGAGCAAGCCAGTAAAGCGCGGCATCCGGGTCACTACCTCGAATGGTCTTGTGCAATGCCGAAATCAGGTCATAATGCTGCTCGCCGCCCTTATCATACAACAGGGCGCGTCGTTGCACTGCGCTTTCCAACAAAGGCAGGTCAATTAAAATCTGGTCGGTTTCATTCTTCATAACAATGGAAACCGCCAATTCAAGAATATTCAACGCCGAACGCGCATCTCCGTTGGCGTAATTGGCAATATTTTCTTCCACTTCTGGAGTCAGCTTAATATTCAGTTTGCCCAAGCCCCGCTCAGGGTCGGATAAAGCACGATGGATTACCAGCTTGATTTCCTCATCGGTCAGGGCGTACATGGTAAAAACGCGGGCGCGGGAAAGCAAAGCAGCGTTCACTTCAAAAGAGGGGTTTTCGGTGGTTGCGCCGATCAAGGTAATAGTGCCGTTCTCCACTACAGGCAGAATCGCATCTTGCTGCGCCTTGTTAAATCGGTGAATCTCATCAATAAAAAGAATGGTTTTCTGCTTGTAGGCTTTGCGACGCTGGCGGGCTTCTTCAACTACTTTGCGAAGGTCGGCAACGCCCGCGCTAGTGGCGCTTACGCGGGTAAAATGGGCATGGGTACAGCGGGCTATAATCTCTGCCAGCGTGGTTTTGCCAACGCCGGGCGGTCCCCACAGGATTATTGAACCAAAACGATCGTTTTCCACAGCACGGCGCAGCGCAGCATCCGGTTCAGTCAGATGATTTTGCCCTACAAACTGCTCAAAATCCATCGGGCGCATCCGGGCTGCCAGTGGCATAGCCGCATCAAGGATTAGTTCATTTTTATGTTCGGATGTCTCCTCGCCAAAAAAAGAAGCCTGAGTCATAAAGCCACCTTTCAAGTTGCTTACCTTTGTCTGCATGGTAACACTTCAACACAGGTGCAGCAAGGTTGTAAAAACCGCCGTTCTAGTTTTAATTATATTTCTTAAGCATTCTCACACAAGGTAAATCTTTTTTCATTTCCAATAGCTAAATAAAAGAGTAAAATATAAGGTGTAATAATTTATATACAGCTGAATTGTTCCAAGCGGAGTTATATATGCCGGATGAAAGTAGTCAACGTGAAAGCCTCGAAATTGAAACGCTATCCCGGCGTATCACAGAATTAGAGAACTTATTAGAAAAACAGAAACTGCAAACGCTTGAGGCTACCTCTAGAATTACAGAATTGGAACACACAGAAAAGCGTGTCTTGAGATTAACCACCCTGTATAGCGCTTTAAGTTACACCAACCATGCCATTGTAAGAATAAAAGACCGCGACCAATTATTCCAAGAAATCTGCCGGGTTGCAGTGGATTACGGGGGTCTGAGAATGGCATGGATTGGCATTCCTAACCCTGTTACTAACCTATTCGCCAATGTAGCCTGTTACGGAGAAGGGCAAGATTACCTTAAAGGCGCCAAAATATCAACTAGCGCTGATGTACCGGAAGGAAAAGGTCCTTCTGGTACTGCCTTTCGGGAGAACCAACGTTATGTGTGCAACGATTTTTTTGCTGACCCAATTACTTTGCCTTGGCGAAATTCCGCAAAAAAAAATGGGTTTGCTTCCTCCGCCGCTTTTCCGTTTCTAGAGCAAGGGCATGTAGCCGGGTTAATAACCCTTTATTCAAGTGAGCCATATTATTTTGACCCGGAAATAATCAATTTACTGGAAGAAATGGCACATGATATTTCTTTTGCGCTGGATAATTTCCTACTGGAAAAACAACGTGCCATCGTTTTAGAGCAGTTATTCAGCAGTGAAGAACGTTTTCGAGCTATTTTCGAACAGGCGGCAGTCGGCATTATTCTGCTGAGTCTAGATGGACATTACCTGAAAGCAAACCCGCAAATATGTGAAATGCTTGGCTATACTGAAGAAGAATTTCTCCAACTTACCACCTACGACATTACGCACCCTGACGATGACAAAATCAATCGTGAAATGTTAAGAAAACTGCGAATCGGCGAGTTTCAGCAAAACTATCTTGAGAAACGGTACATCAAAAAAGACGGCTCGATAATCTGGGTGAGCCTGAATCCGGCACTGGTGCGAGATTCGGCAGGAAATCCGGCTTACTTTATAGGAGTAATAGTGGATATTACAAACCGCAAGCAAGCGGAAGAAGCGTTGCATCAAGTGGAAGAGCAATTTCGGCAAGCGCAAAAAATGGAAGCTATAGGTCGTTTAGCCGGTGGAGTAGCGCACGATTTTAACAACCTGCTGACCGCCATAATAGGTCATACTGATTTGGCGCTTGAGGAACTACATCCGAACAACGCGGTCAGGTCTGAAGTAGAAGGGATTCGTAAAGTAGCAGAATCCGCCACCAGTCTGACCCGACAATTGCTGACTCTAAGCCGTCATAAGATTATTGAACCTCGACCACTGGATTTGAGCAAGGAGGTAGCGGAAATCGAAAAAATGCTTCTCCGTCTGATTGGCGAGAACATCAAACTCAACGCTAAACTTGAAGATAACCTTGGAACGGTATTAGCCGACTCAAACCAAATTGAACAGATAATTATGAATCTGGTAGTAAATTCCCGCGATGCTATGCCAAACGGTGGAAGCGTGACTCTCGAAACCGCTCAGGTGGAATTAGATGAAAAGTATTGCCAAACACATGCTGAAGTTATTCCCGGTTCTTACGTTATGCTGGCAGTAAGCGACACCGGACAAGGTATTAGCAATGAAATAAAATCAAAAATTTTTGAGCCTTTCTTTACTACCAAAGACAAGGGGCAAGGTACTGGGCTGGGTTTATCTACAGTGTATAGCATTGTTAAACAGAATGGAGGGCATATTACACTAGAAACAAGCCTTGGGCAAGGCACTACTTTTAGAATATATCTGCCAGTTTCAAATGAGAAAATCGTTGTCTTAACCCAAGAAAAAACCGCAGTCATTACTAATACAAAAGGGGCTGAAACAATACTACTGGTAGAAGATGATAATACCATTAGAAAACTGGCTAATCGGATTTTGTGCAAAAAGGGCTATAATGTGCTGGAGGCTTCAAATCCGCAAGAAGCATTAGTAATAGCAAAAGATTACAAAGCGCCGATTCAACTGTTAATAACCGATATGTTAATGCCAGAAATGAACGGGTGGGAATTCAGCCAGCTTTTGCTAAAAGACAGACCAAATATTAAGGTGCTTTATACGTCAGGTTACACTCAAACCACCATCTTTAAAGAGCAACCGCATGACATCGAAATTAACTTTCTCGAAAAACCCTATAACATCCAAAGCTTAAGCGAAAAGATAAGGCAAATTCTAGATAAAAAATAAACCTGCTCGTTCCGTTCGACACAGGCTCATAGGCTCTTGAATTTATCACTTACCAAATATCTATGCTATAATGCGCCAGATATAGTAACTAATCTCATAATGGGGTTTTCTTGCTATTAGGGTTCTAGTAGCTATTTTAAGGATTCAGCTTTCTTAATATTTTAACGGTTTATAGCAATGTCTGACCAATCGGACTCGGTTTCTCCCAAGCCTTCCAAGCCAAACCCTGCGCGTGAGGTAGAAGTAGGGCATGAGATACGCCTACGGAAACCACACCCTTGCGGTAGTTACGACTGGAGGGTGGTACGAGTAGGCGCGGATATCGGTATGCGCTGTCTTGGCTGTGACCGCAAGGTGTTGTTACCGCGCAGCGAATTTGAGCGACGTTTCAAGGCATTTATAAACCGTCAGGTCTGATACTGAGGTAAGATGGCGATTAGTCCACGCAAAGATGAACACAATCCGGCGGGACATGCGGAAAAAAATCATATAAATGAGGTTGATAAAGAATTCGCTTTAGCTTACGATTACTCTGAAGTTGAAGCCTCGAAAGAGGAGGCGCGTAAGCTTGAACCGGAGGGGGCAGACAATATCTCGGTCTGGCGAAATCGCTACTTTATGTACCTGTGGATTGCACAAGCCCTCTCCCAGACCGCACAACACACCCTGAATATTTCCCTGATAGTGTACGTAGGTAAACTCACCAAAGACTCGCCCACCCAAACTTCTATTGTTACCGCCTGTTTCTTGCTACCGGGTGTTTTCTTCAGCGCAATTGCCGGAGTATTCGTGGACTGGTTCCGCAAGCGCACTACTCTGCTTGCTACGAACATCACTCGCGCGTTGCTGGTTCCATGGCTCTTTTTCATGACCACCCTGCCTTTGGGGTTGGCGTTACCTATCATTTATTTGATAACCATTATCTTTTCGACCATCAGCCAGTTTTTTAATCCGGCTGAGGCAGCCGCGATTCCGCTATTGGTCAAGCATAACCAGCTTACCAAAGCCAATTCGCTTTTCCAGATAACCCTTTTCGCCACGCTCTTTCTTGGTACTTCGCTGCTAGGACCACTCCTGCCCGATTTAATCGGTCCCGACAAGGTTTTTCTAGTAATAGGAACTCTGTATTTCATTTGCATATGGCTGGTATGGGCGTTGCCAAAAAACGAGCAAGTCCACAGGCGACCGGGTGATAAAACCATCTGGCAGACCGTCAAGGATATATTTCATGGGGTGTACGAGGCGTGGCAATTCATCCGCAAAGATACCCAGATATGGTTGGCGATAGTTTACCTATCTACCGTACAAACCGCCCTGTTTACCATGACCGCAATCGGTATCCCCTTTGTAGGAGAGAAGGGTCTAAAGCAATCGAGCAACAGCATAATTTTTGTACTTGCCCCACTTGCAATCGGGCTTGGCATCGCGGTTGTGCTGGTTAACCGTGTTGTAACCCCTACTAATCGTCTGAATGCGCTAAAATATGCCTGTGGCGCTCTGGGCATCATTCTGGCAGGGGTCGGCTTTGTAAAGCCTATTGCCGACCTGTGGGTGTTGATAACTGCACCGGGTGTACCGCTCGGTGGTCCGGGGCTTGTTCTGCTGCTGGTATCATTATCAATACCTTTTGGCTTCACCATCGGTCTATTGAATATACCCGCGCTAACGATTCTACAGGAACGCTCTCCTAAAGAACTGGTTGGGCGCGTGTTCGCGGCTTATTTTACCTTTGCCAATGCCGTCTCAATTATACCGATTCTCTTTGCTGGCGCGTTGGGCGATATTTTTGGCGCGGTTCTGGGCAATGGCAACGGCATTGTGCCGGTGTTCTTCCTCTTCGGCTCTTGCGTAGCGCTGGTGGCAATTTACGGACACAGACGCGCGAAGGTATAGACTTGCGGCGATACCTGAAATTTCTCCCTTTGCTGCTAGTTCCGATATTGGCGTTAGAGATATTTCTATTACTGAGCGAATCGAACGAACCTCAACGCCCTCCCTTGAAATCCCTCATTATAAGTATTGAAAGCTTCAATTCGGCTATTCCCCGTGCGCGACTCAACCCGCAACGTGGCATCCATGCGCCGGTAGGTTTTCGCTGGACAGATACAGACCGTAGCGCTTTCCAATCTTTCCGTGATATAAACGGACTGAATCGCCCACCCGGTATGGCACTGGCGCTTAGCGCAGACCTCGAAGCCGCCGGGAATAGCGCCGGAGTAAGCATGGAGCGAGATTTACTGGCATTTCAAAAGCAAGGCAGCGAAATTTACCTTCGTATGTATCCGCAACGTTTTCCCGGCGGTCTGACCGAGCCATTCGGCGGCGAAAGGAATACTATCAGCGGAGAGCCTGAAGATGCAGTAGAAGATATAATAAATGTGCTTAAGGGGCAACAGGCGCGGCTAGGTACACATTTTACCCGCATGATTCCGGGCAACGAGCCTAACCTCGAATGGAGCAATGGCACATATTACCAAAACGTGCTACCGTGGCAAAGCAACGATGACCCCACAAAATACGATGCCATCACTCGCTTTTACTTGCAACTGTACAATGCTTGGGAACAACGCTTGAAAGAGCCGGATGCTGAGCCGTTTCGGGATGTACAACTATACTTCCCGCCGTTGGGGCAGGATGGGCATCCCGATTATTTTGGCGGCTTCTATTTTTACGACAATGGAAAGCCTGCCGGAAACAAGTATGAGAAGCTACGCCCGGCAATTGAACGCTTTCGTGGCTTTAGCTGGCATAATTACTGGCGACCGGGACACGCATGGGAGGATCGCGCTATTGTGCATTTCCCCGATTGGCTGAAACAAGCGATTGTGTCAGGCGCGTTGCCCGCCGTTATCACCGAAAGCGGTTGGACACCCGGCGCTATGACTCCTGTCCTTACCGAAGAACAGCAACAGCTTTATCAGTTATGGCGGGGACCAATCTGGAGTTGGCTCGGACCAATCCCAGTACCTTCGCCCACACAAGACGATATAATTGACGGAGTGCGCTTTGAACAAGAGGTGCGCTACTTTATCGAGCAGTGTTCGGGCGCAGCGTATGACATACCGGGTGCGGCACATGCGGTAGCGGTGTGGTTGGCAGCGTCTAACGGCTATTTTCAGGAAGCAGTTGGAATAGAACGGAATGGACAGGTGCGGCGGTGGTTCACCGATTATATGGCTTGGCGCAAGTAAGTCATATAAATAAGCAGGGCGCATTCGGCGAAAATAAAAGAGAAGGCAGCGCTGAATACCAAATTACCTGCCTAAAGCGCAGGAGTCTTCGCTACTTTGACATATTGCTGAGTATAAACATTATCCCCGTTGTAATGTATTGGCAACTGTCGTAGGAGCTTTCACCGGAGTAGTAGTTACTACCTGAGCCAGCAGAGGCGTAGTAGTAGCCACCCCAGCAGTTATGGTAGGGTTATTACTTTCTAGATTCTGTTGGGCAATCATTTTTTCTCTCTCAACTTGAGCTTGCGCTAGTTTACTGCTAATAAGCGCAAGGCTCATTGCCAGATCCAAGGGGTGATTTTTGATTGCCGTTTCTAAATAAACAATATGGTCTAGCAGAGCTTGGCTGCGATTATCTAGAGTCTTGGTAACAGATGAAGTAGTAGAGTCCAAAACAAGCTTGGTAGGCGATTGTAACATCGGTGACATAAGTATTATCAAGGCAGCCAGCGCCAACGCCGCAGCCCAAATTAAACCTGCGGCTATCGTAAGAATCTTACGCCTCTTAGATGTAATAATACCCTGTACAAGCTCGCTCAAATAATAGTAGGAACGCCATTTCTTGAGCTTTCGAGTATTAATTTGCTTGAGATTTTCGCCGTCTTGCATAAAAAGTTGAGGAGGCGTATCAGGATATAGAGCATCTACTAGAATAACCGCTTTTCGAGGAATAGAGGATTTGGTGAAAAAGCTAAAACTCACATGCGTATCATACACACGAGTAATATCAACATAGTGGTCGGAAGCGATTTGCCGCAATTGATGATACTCTTGGTGAAATCGCCCTTTTTCAATTAATTCCTGGCACCAGTCCGTCACTTCGCTATCTTTAAGCATAGTACCTCAGTCAAGCAGTCTAATGCAGCCCGAGTGAAGGGAAGCATATTATGAGCAGACGACCTACACCGCAAATATTGCGGGGAATTCCAACTTTACACTTACACTTGCCGCAATTGTAAGAGCTAAGGATATTTTACATGTATATAAAATAACACCCTTGTATTAATTTTCTACTTTAAATACCTCGATTTTTGATTACAAATTTGTATATCTGCAATTTATTTGCTCACGCCGATTTTATTTCTGATGGGATAAATTCTGCCATATGATTTTTGCACCACTAAATTGAATATTATGATGTTTCAGAAGTTTCAGAAACACAAATGTTAAGCTAACTAGAATTCCAAACATGGCGGAAAGTATCTTATAGTCACTTAAATTGAAGTGTGCAAAACTTTGTGGGATTTTTACTTAATTGATGAGTAAGTAAGCGTATTTGCTGCGGATTACCTACCTCTAAGACATGCCTCTCATAACCTAGCTTTTTGGCAACCCGTTTCTCAAGGGAGTGCGATTCACTAGCACAAGTTAGGTCAGGGCGCGAGGGCGTTGGCAGAATATTTAAGACTTCGCGCCAGCATAACTGACCCTCTTCAAAGTAAAAATGTTGCACCCAAGCCTGTTTTAAAGTTTCTATCGCTTCAAGCGCTCGTAGCGTTTCTCCTGCTAGGGCAGTTTCAGCATAAATCGCTTGAAGTAGCTTGATACCATCGGTTCCTACCGTTTCGATGTAGATTTTGCGGGCTTCTTCGGTTTTGGGAACATGGTATTCTTCAATCTGAGGAAAGTAACGCTCGAACCATTCGAGAGTCAAGTGCTGACGCAGCCAAGCAGGGGCGATTACAGCAAGAGCATGAATAGCGGCACGCAACATTTCAACAACCCTTTCGGTTCGATTGAGAGAGCGTAGCGTTGTCAGTACATAGGCAGAGTCAGTGTGCTGTTTATCCCGGCTTATTAACAACCTGCACTGCTTGAGTCGCTCCAATACCAGTTCAAATAAACGTTTTTCAGGATTACCTTCGAGTAAGCGAGTGCGAAATTCGGACAGAACATGAGAATCGAAACCGCTGTCGGTAAGTTCCAGCCCTAAAACGTATTTCCAGTCAATTCTTCCACGCACCATCTCAGCAGTTTGGCGATCGGTCAGATTTTCAATAAATTGCATTATCGTAATCAAAACCAACCGCCAAGACGCAAAAACGTGTCGCCTCGGAGGTGGAAACAAATTAGCAAAGTCCTGTTCTGAGTAAATACAGCCAAGTTCATTGCGAATTCGAATATAAAGATTGCCTTCAGGAAAAGCTAACTTAGTAACCTGATCAGTCAATTCCGGGATTGTGCTAATAGGCTGGGCTAGAAATGACAAATAATGCCTCCTATTGTGAAGTAATTAGAAATAGCCTGTTCTCTAATTGTAAACTAGCTATCTAGAAAGTCGTTCCTACTCAAGGCAGTCAACAAAAGCGCTGTTGCTAATTATCAGGTTCTAATTCGGTTATAATTGAAAATCCGGAATCGATTATGAGCTGTAAGCTTTCTTTGTATATATCAAAACTCCTCAGAGGGTCAAAAGAAGCGGGTATTTTATCGATTTATAATAAAATTAATTGGGCTTTTTGTTTTATTCATAATAAAAAACAATAACCACTCGGTATGTCTATACTTTGGGGAAGGTTCTCGATTAGGTAGGAAGGCTAATTTTCAGAGCAGCCAATACCCCGTGACAACGTGAAATAGTGCCAACAGCAAGCCGGGCAACCGGATGCTCGGTAGTAAGGGAAAGAGCCAATGCTACCGCACGCTCTCGCGCATCAAACAACTGGCGAGCAGGAGTTGTGCCGATGCCATGCGAAAAGTGGTGGCAGGTGAAGGTCACTACTGCCTCAAAAGGGGACGGGTTGGAAGCAAAGTTATCAGAAACAGGCAAGCTTTGCGACTGGCTATTGGGTTTATTTGCGGTGCTCAGGCGTTGGGCAGCGGTGAAAGAAGGTACAGGCAATTTTCCGTTCGCCACTCGACGTACATCTTCTTCCAAATCCCAATCGCGCACATCCTTAAGGGCGGGACATTTGCGCGGCTCGATACAAGCGGTAGGGCATTTCCAACCAGCGCGGCTGATATAGCGATTTCCCTTTTGGGGGTCGAAATATTCATAGGGAAGCATGGTACGCTCTTCAAAACCAATGCGCTCTATGACAATTCCACTATGACCGAGTTCCAGCAAGCGTTTAGTAGCGGCAAATTGCAGCCAATCGAACAGTAAATGCGGCGCGAAGGGGGCAGGTACTATTTGAACCGAGTCGGCGTGGGTTGCAAAATTGTAATTTTGGGTTTCGGCAAAGAATTTTTGCAAATATTCCTGCCAATCGCTCTGCACAAACTCAAATTGAGGCGCGTTTCCAAACTTTTCCAACGCGGGCGGGTGGGCATTGCGATCTACAATTATAAGCCGAGTATCGGCGGGTAGCTTGCCATTGAGAATAGCCTTGTAAAGCTGCGCACTATGGTAGATGCCGTAACAACCACCCCCGATTACGATTAGTTTCATTTAGAGTTTGCTTCCCATATCTGCTGGTGGTTCTATGCCGAGATATTCGCGATAAATTCTCTCTAGAATAAATCCTGATTTCCGTTCCCGCTTGCAGCCGATGAAAGTTTTACTACATCAACCCAACGAATAGCGCCAGTTGTAGGGTCACAAAATTCTTTGCCAAATTGTAAGGTGAAAAGGTTGATAATCTTGGCATACTCTTCCAAAAATTTTTCGTTTTTTTCTTTAGCTTGGTGTCCAAGTGGCTCAACAATATCAATATACAAAGCCGGGTTGCCGGAAATGAACTTCCAGAAGCGTTGCCCACAAAGTTTATAAAATACCAACTCACTAACAACTTCTTTGTTAATCTTGATTTTGGCGTTTTTCTTTGGTTTTTGGTCTTTACCATAGCAACAACCATTGACCGGTATGACAAGCAAGCCCGGTGTTTTCTCGGTTAGAACTTTGATAAGATGTTCAAAATTGAGATACATTCGATTCTGTTGGTCGCTGTTACCCCAATTTGAGCTAGATTTGATAGAGACTATGTAATGAACACCATCCTTATCAAATTCCAAATCCATACCCGTATTGGTAGATTTCCAGCCTCCATAAACTTTGCTGTTTATGAAAATTGCGAGCCGTTCCAGAAATTCCCCAAAGTTGGTTTCTTCTTGAGAGATAAGAAAAGCATCCAAAACATATTTGACCAAATCACCAGCAACATTCAAGTTTTTAGCTCTAAACAAATAAGGGTTCTTCCTGCCGAGAACCGCAACCAACGATAATTTTTTCAGGTCTTCTAATTGTTTGTCGTGGAAAATGCTGATGTTGTTTTCAACAAATGCAGCGATTTCATCATAAGTAATTGAACCTGTCATATTAGTAATTAACCAAACAACTTTTGTTCTTTTTCACCATCCGACTCATCGGCTAAGTTATCCTCGTCTAAGAAGAACAGAGTCGGTTGGATAGTAGGTACAGGAAACTTGGTACTTTTCAAACGTTGGTTAGCAATTTCAACATATTCGCTTTTTACTTCCATGCCTACATAAGAACGACAAAGTTGTACAGCAGCAATCGCAGAAGTACCTGAGCCAAGAAAGGGGTCTAACACCACATCTCCCGGTTGTGTAAACAGCTTAATAAACCAACTTGGCAATTCAAGCGGAAAGACTGCGCTATGGCTCTTGTTTCCGCATTCAGTAGCTAAATGTAAAACATTGTCAGGATAAGCCATCTCACGGTCAACCCATTTAGAAATATTCTTGCCAAACCCGCTTCCAACCTTAGAATTATCGCGTATTTTGTCGGTTTCACTGAGCTTTTTCAAACGACTTTGCGCCCAATCTCCCATCGGTACTCGAACAGCATCCTGATACATTTTAAAGTGCTTCGATTTTGTGAAATGCAAACAGCGTTCCCACCCATCCCGAAAGCGATTTGGCCATTTGCCCGGATAACTGTTCTTTTTGTGCCACATATATTCTTCAGTCCAGAGCCAACCTTGCTTGCGAAGCGCGATTATCAGTTCCAGAACATAGGTGTGACGTTCGCCATCAACTACCCGCTCTTTGATATTCAGGATAAATGAACCTTCAGGCTTCAAGACACGCTTTAATTGTGCAGCAATGGGCAGAAACCAATCAACATAGTTATCAGGATGTATGCCACCATAGGTATTGCTACGTTGGTCGGCATAAGGAGGGGAAGTGACAATCAAATCAATGCTGTTATCGGGGAGAGTAGGAAGCAGATTTAAAGAGTCTCCCTGAAAGATTTTATTTTGCCAATCTGCGCTACTAGTCATTTAAATTATACGCCTTATTTTGAGTGTATTTCTTTTGAGGTGAGCTTGAAACCCGCTTATATTATAACATAGGTTCTAGTTTTGAGAGGTAGTAAGCGGCGCATGCGCTGAAATATCCCTAAGCGATTACCCGCCGATGCCGCCGCGATAACGGCGCATGCGTTGCCAGATTAGATACATAGGGCGATTGTAAACCAAGTCATATGCGCCGGGATAGCGCACTACCTCGCCTCCGAAGCCGAGCTTGAAGCGATACACGCCCCACAACCCATCGCGCACATTCTTTTGCTCAAGTTCTTCGCGCTCATCGCTGTCTTCACCGATATTTTCGGGGATACCCCAGAAATCGTACCAGAGTGCGCCTTGTTGCTGCGCCCATTGGATGGCTCTCCATTGCAATAAGTAGGTTGGCATTTCACGGCGATGCTCGTTACTGCTTGCTCCGTAGAAATATGCCGATTCTGCTCCGAAAACGAATACCATAACTCCAGCAACGATTTCGCCCCCAAACTCCGCCAGCCACAAAGCGCCCTTCCCGCCCTCCGGTGAGGCTTCTTGGAAAATGCGCCACGCATCACGGTAATAATTGGCGGAGTGAATGCCGAAGCTATCGCGCTGCCCGGTAGCTTCCATCAACCGATAGAAAGCCTCAAAGTCGGCAGGGTTGGAGAGGTCGGCGAGGCGACAAGTTACGCCCCTGCGCTCTGCCAAACGAATATTGTAGCGAGTCTTGGGCTTCATGCGCTCTAGCAATTGGGCGGGTGTTTGCAAGAGGTCAAGGCGAATAGTAGCAGCAGGTTGCACCGATTCAGAAGAAGGGCGAAAGCTTAATTCGGTAGTAAGGTATTTATCCAGCGTAACATTATCAAAAAGATTAGGTTCGATTTTGAGGTAAATAGCACGACGGCGGCGAGCGGCTTTTCGCAACAATTCCAGCAGCACATTCACAAGGCGCTTGTCCGACCAATCCACCACAGGACCTCTAGGAATGTAGGCAACCGAGAGTCCAGCCATTTGGCGAAACAAAATTTGCGCCCCTGCCAGAATACGCTCGCTACCCTGTTCGGTGATAGCCACCCGTAGAGGTTGCCATTGGTGCAATTTCTTGAACTCGCCCCAAGCATAGCATTGCAGCAAATGCCCGGCAGGATGAGTCGCCACAAATTCATCCCAAAGGTGGCGCTGTGTCGAATCTACCAGATAAAGGTTTTGTAATTGGGCTTCTTTAAGCATCTAGTTTCGGTAATCGTTAGAGCCAAGCACCGCGCCGGGATGGGCAGCCATTACACTACCGCCGCAACCGCCGTTTCTGAAAATATCCGGGATGCTAGAAATTTCGGTAAAGCGATCTACCAAAGTGATTATTTCATTTGAAGTGCTGATACCGAAACTGATAACCTCGAAGCGAATCCCTTTATCCTGTATAGCTTTGACCAGACGCGCAAAATCGCCATCCCCGCTGACTAGCACCACAATATCGAGATTTTGAGCCATGAGCATCATATCCACCGCTATCTCAATATCGAGATTAGCTTTGATACGCCCGGTATCGTACTTATGGATGTCTTTGCAGACTACTTTATAGCCGTTGGAAGCGAGAAAATCTATGAACTTGCGTTGGCTGTTGTTTTCAGGGTCAATTCCGGTGTAGGCGATTGAGCGAATAAGGGTGCGCCCTCTGCTGGCAAATTCCAGCAAGCGGCAATAATTTACTTCCACGCCGGCGCTTTTGGCGCTATAAAATAGATTGGATACGTCCACGAAAACGCCCACATTTGCAGACATACTACTTACTCCCTTTAATGTAACCGATTTTAATGTAATGTTATCTTAATGAAATTTGCGCCGAAATTTGTTTTTATAAACGCCCCGCCGGGTAATGATTGCCCGAATGGGACGTGTCCTAGATATTTCCTAATTTGAAAAGTGACGGCTAAGCGTCCGATTCCATCTGTTCCCTGATAACCTCGCCCAGAATACGCATTCCTTGCTCAATCTGGTCGAGTTTCACAAAGCTAAAAGCCAAGCGGAGAGTGTTAATACCCTTGCCGCTGGCAAAGCAAGCCGTTCCCGGTAAATAATTTACCCCTGCTTTTACAGCATTGCTCAACATTTTAACAGTATCTATCCCTTCTGGCAATTCTACCCAGATAAAGAAACCGCCATGAGGTTTGTTCCAGTGTGCGCCATCGGGCATATAACGTTCTAGCCCTGCCAACATACGGTCGCGTTTGCGGCGATAGAGGTCGGAAAGCTCGTTGGTGTGGCGTTGCAATCGCCCGTTCTCGGCAAATTTGGCGGCGATATATCCGGCAAAGGGGTTTGTACCGCCTTCATCCTTCAAACCAGCAGCGAGATTTACCAGATTGGCAGAACCGCCAAGCCAACCCAAGCGCATGCCCGCCGCAAGAGTCTTGGAGAAAGTTCCGCAATGCAGCACGATACCCTTATCATCCAACGCCCACAACCAAGGGGGCGTTTCGCCCTCGAACAACAAGCCGTGATAGGCATCATCTTCCAATACCAATACCTGATGCCGTTCCGCTACTTCAAGCAAATGCTTACGCCGTTCGAGGCTCATGGTAACGCCGGTTGGATTCTGGAAGGTTGGGATGGTGTAGATAAATTTAACGGTTTTGCCCTGTGCGTGTAAGTCGGTAAGGGTTTTATCCAGCGCGTCAATATCCATGCCGTTCTCGTCCAGTGACACTTCGGCGATTTCCGCTTCAGCTTTGCGGAAGGTACTGACTGCGCCAAGAAAGGTGGGGGCTTCCACCACTATATAATCGCCTTTGTCTATCATCAAGCGACACACCAGACTGAGCGCTTGTCCAGACCCGGCAGTTACCAGTAAATTATGGGTAGATAATTCTATCCCTTGTTCTTTGCGAATATAGTCAATCAGAAATTCGCTGAGAGGCTCAGGACTGTTGTATTGGAGCGCAGAAGCCGCCTGATTTTGCATTACCCAGTTGGTAGCTTCAGCAATCTCCTTAGCAGGAAAGCTTTCCTCAGCAGGCAAACCAAAGGTAAAGGCGATAATATCACGGGCAGCTACCGGAGGCGCACCAACTTTTAGCTGCGAGGCGCGATGCGCCAGCAAGGATGAGGCGAAAGGGGCTTGTTTAATTGTCGTATCGGTCACGCAAGAGACCTCCTCATTTTTTAATATGGGTATAAAATTTATTTTGCTTTATTATGCAAACGAGGCAGCCAGAGTACAACCGTCTTTTCGCCTATCCTTCAAAATTTGTAGCTGGCGTAATAAAAGTAAAGCCCGACCCGGTTATAGGTGTCACACCGGGTCAGGATTGGGGATACAGCTACAAAGAAGCCGTCAGCTTGCGCGATAACGCATCGCCCATTCTGCCAACGCCTCACGGCTGATACGAGTCACGTTATGGTTCATAACCGTAGCCTTGAGTTCGCCGCGATACACCGCTTGCTGTATCAGGTCGGAGTCGGTTAACAGCACCGCGGCTGCTTCTTTCAGGCTGTAGCTTTCCTGAGCCTTGAGGCGGTCGTAGGTGCGATGAACTACTAGCGGATCATTTGCCTGAGCTTGTTGTGACTCTTTAACATAATGCTCAATGATTGCCGCCACCGAAGAAAGAGACAACCCAACAGTGTTAATCACGAGGTGATAATTATCTGGGTCGAGCCAATCAGCCTCAAAATACTGGCGTATGTACTGAGAGCGCATTCCATCTTCACGAGCAATCTCCTGAGCGGCAATATCTTTATCAATGTGGTGCAAGAAGGCGATGCGCTCGATTCTATCCTGCAAAGGCGCATGAAGGTGAATGTTGGTCACACCTTGCCAGCCTTTGAGTATAAAGTTTGCCCCCCTCCCCATAATAACCACATGCCCCGCAGTAGCGGCTTCTTTTATCAGCCGCTCTACCAGTACATGATAGCCGCTCAGAATTTTCATTCGCTTATCTTCTTCAACCCTTGCAAGGTTTTCGAGAATAGGCTTTTCTTCTTTAACCAGTCCGAATACATCTCGATCTGGCGCTAGAGCTTTACTGAGCGATATATCAGGTTTAACGATAAGTTGCCGCAACTCTTTCATACGAGGCAAGATTTTTTCATCGAACTCGGCTAAATCTTCTTCGGGGATTTGGAGATGTGTGGCAGCAGTTTTAATAGCGTGGCTGTCCACATACGAAAGCTTTAAGGTTTTTGCTAACTCTTGGGCAATCGCCCTTCCACCGCTACCTTCTTCATGGGAAATGGTGATAACCATTCGGGTCACTGTCATAGTGATGCCTCCCTTCTACAATTGGTCGTTCCACCTTTGATTCTAGTGTACAACTGTTAGGGCAAGGTATCAAGACCCCGGAGAAAGTCGCGTGAAAGGAGCGAAGGGCAGGTTTCTCAAGAAGGCAAACCCGAAGGCGGTAGCGATTAATGCTTTCTGCCAAAGCGGGTCAAGTTTTAAGTCGCGTTCGAGACTGCCTTTTTCGAGGGACTGGTGGAGATAACGGTAAGTCAGCAGAGTCAGGACAGGAGAACTTAATACCAGCAGGGCATTCATTTTTAGGGCTGATTTGAAATTGCAATGTAGTAACTGATGGGCGGCGCGGGTTGAACCACAAGCAGGGCAATATAATCCGGTCAGCATGTTGAAGGGGCAACGGGGGTAAAAATGCGATTTAGAAGGGTCAGCAAAATACAGTACAGGTAAACCAACTGAGACAACACCCGTTGCCACTGCCAGCTTTACTTTCTCTTTTTCTATCAATCGCTCAAGTTTTTGAAAAAAGCCAAACTGCATATTATTTTAGATTTATCGGTTCAGGGGATTTAAACAAGGGGTATAAACCCCTTGTCTTTTATTTTAGACTCATTTCTACTGTTTTGAGTGAAAGTTCGACTAAAACTATCAATGATAGAGTTAGTTAGTTTACCCGTAGCGGCAAACCGTTGACATCGGGCAGCTTCTTAGTAGCAATCAGAATAATATCTATTATTGACCAGATACCACAACCACCAAGAGTTACCAACTTCGCAATACCTAAGCCAGTGTAACCCAGATAGAAGCGGTCAACGCCAAGACCACCTAAGAATATACTCAGGATTAAAGCGGTCATCCATTCCTTGTCGGAAACAGGCCCGTTGTACAGAGGCGCACCGGGATAATAACCCGGAGGTGGCGGAGGCGCACCGTAGCCCGGAGGAGGAGCACCGTAACCCGGAGGGGGAGCGCCGTAACCCGGAGGGGGAGCTCCATAACCCGGAGGTGGTTGATTGCCCGGAGGTGGTTGGTTAGGATTTTCCCAAGGGTTAGGATTCTGTGGATTGCTCATTTAGGGTCTTCCTCTCAATCGCTAAATATAAATACCAACACTTAGAACAATAAAAGTAAGTTATTCACAAAAACGCGAATAAGTAATTTCTAAAACAATTATAGGTTAGGTTCAACTCAATGGCAATATCCCTGAAGATAGCTTATTCAAATCAATTCCCCGATTTTAAAGCTAACTTCAATATGATTAGAACTAAATCGCCTAATATTATTTGTATTTATGGCTTTGCAATAGGGTATTTTAACATCGTCACATGTTCTAAAAAATTGACTTCTAGCCTCAAAAGGCCTATAATAGATAGGTTGACAATAGTAGTTCTCAAGGCAATATGGAGATAACCCCCGAATGGAAATTGGAAACGTTCGCCCGATAAACATCGAAGATGAGATGCGTACCGCCTATCTTGATTATGCCATGAGCGTAATCGTACAACGCGCCCTGCCGGATGTGCGCGATGGGCTTAAGCCGGTGCATCGGCGCATCTTGCACTCAATGAACGAAAACGGGATTCGTTCCACTACACCTTACAAGAAATGCGCCCGTATTGTCGGTGATGTGTTAGGTAAATACCATCCACACGGACAAGACGCGGTGTACGAAACGCTGGTGCGCTTCGGGCAGGACTTCAGCATGCGCTACATGCTCATTGATGGTCAGGGTAACTTTGGTTCGGTGGATGGTGACCCGCCCGCCGCAATGCGCTATACCGAAGCCCGCATGGCAGGTATTGCCGATGAGCTATTGCAGGATATTGATAAAGATACGGTCGAGTTTCAGCCAAACTATGACGGTCTAGAACTTGAACCGAAAGTGCTGCCCGCCAAACTGCCCAACTTGCTGCTAAACGGAGTGCAGGGTATCGCCGTTGGTATGGCAACCAATATCCCACCGCACAACCTAAACGAGCTTGCCGATGCAATAATTTACCTAGTTGATAACCCGGAAGCTAACACCGAAGAACTCTCAGAACGATTAGTGGGACCCGATTTCCCCACGGGCGGCATCATACTCGGAAAAGCTGGAATCCGGGAAGCCTACGCCACCGGACGCGGCAGAATGATTATTCGCGCCAAAGCCCACGTAGAAGAAAATAAAGGGCGTTTCAGCATAATTGTGACCGAACTGCCCTATATGTGCAACAAACGCACCCTCCAAGAGCGTATCGCGGAATTAGTCAAAGACGGCAAAATTGACGGCATCTCGGACATGAACGATGAGAGCGATCGCAACGGTATTCGCCTAGTAGTTGACCTAAAGCGCGATGCACAGCCTCAGAAAATAATGAATCAGCTTTTCAAATATACTCAGCTTCAAACCAGTTTTAGCATCAATATGCTGGCGTTGGTTGAAAACGGGATGGTTCCAAGAGTGCTGCCGTTAAGACGTATCCTGCAATCCTACATCGAGTGGCGGCAGGAAGTAATTACCCGGCGCACCCGCTATGACCTGAACAAAGCGCAACAACGCGCCCATATCCTCGAAGGTTTGCTGAAAGCGATTGCCAATATTGATAAGGTAATCCAGACCATCCGCGAATCCAAAAACCGCGATGCCGCCAAAACCGGACTGATTGAAACTTTTCAGTTAAGCCCGGAGCAAGCACAAGCAATTTTGGATATGCAACTCGGTAGGTTGGCAGCGTTGGAACGACAGAGAATTGAGGACGAATTCAATGAACTGCAAAAGACCATTGCCAGTTTGCAAGACCTCCTCGACCATCCCCAGAAAATTCTGGAGATAATTAAAAAAGACCTGCAATTTCTCAAGGAAAAATATGGAGACGTGCGCCGCACCCTTATTATCGAGGATGCCGTTGGCGACCTCTCGGTGGAAGACTTAATACCGGACGAGGTGGTTCTAGTTTCGATTACCAACAAAGGCTATGTCAAACGCTTGCCACACGATACCTACAAAACCCAACGGCGAGGAGGCAAGGGCGTTAACGGCATGACTACCCGTGAGCAGGATGTGGTGCAACATACCATCATCTGCAATACGATGGATAGCCTACTTTTCTTTACCAATAAAGGGCGCGTTTTCCAGCTTAAAGTCCATGAAGTGCCGGATGCCGGGCGCACCGCTAAAGGCTTGCCGCTCATCAACCTCATCGCGATAGACCAGAATGAGCAGGTAACTTCGGTTATCGCCATCAACAATTTTGAGAAAGCCAAGTACCTTGTTATGGCTACGCGACAGGGCAAAATTAAGCGCACCAACTTGAGAGAGTTCTCAAGCGTGCGGAGCAACGGTCTTATCGCGATTCGCCTAGAGGAAAAAGACGAGCTTGGTTTCGTTTGGATTAGCAATGGGTTGGGCGAGGTTATATTGACTACCGCCGAAGGTAAAGCTATCCGGTTTAAGGAAGAAGAAGTACGTCCTATCGGACGCGATGCAATGGGCGTAAACGCAATCAAGTTGGTAAACGAAGGCGATTACGTGGTGGGGATGGATTTGGTTGATTTGGAAGCCGATTTGCTAATTATCACCGCACTTGGCTTTGGCAAACGCACTCCGATGGATGAATTTCCGGTGCATGGGCGCTACGGTCAGGGTGTTATCGCTATGCGCCTGACTCCCAAAACCGGACTAATCGTAGCAACCCGCGTTGTAAGCGAAAGCGATGATGTGATGCTAATGACTACCAGCGGCATGCTAGTACGCATTCCGGTACGCGAAATATCTCGGCAGGGTCGCGCTGCACAAGGTGTTACCGTAATGAGCTTAGGCAAAGCAGGAGATTCTATCGCTTCGGTCGCGGTAGTTACCGAAGAAAGAACCCGCTTCCGTCAGGATGAGAACATGAATGAATTGAAAAGCGGCAATGGCAACGGACTCCAGTTATTGGACGGTGAGGTTAATCCCGATGAACCGGAGAATGATAGCGACAACGGTCATGAGAATTAAAATCTGATAAATAATAAAAAGACCCTTGCTAATATCGGAAGGGTCTTTTTTCATATTTTAATTTTAAAAGCTGTGTCAGCAAATAATTAAATTGACAGCCATGAGCTAAGCTAATATTATAACAATAACTTCAAAGTCAGTTTATGCTTATCGAACGGGTAAGCTAAAATAAATACTCGTTTAACAAGGCAAGGCATTTAATCAAAGGCAAATGTCACAAAATATAATTATTACAGGCATCGCCGGATTTGTCGGTAGCCATCTGGCAGACCTGATACTAGGGCAACCGGGCAATTACACCATTCATGGAATCGTAATTTCAGACCCAAACACGCAGGCGCAACCGAATTTGGCGCATCTTGACGGCAACGAACGACTCAAGCTGTATGCGCTGGATATGTCCGAGATGGAAGCGTTGTCGAAACTCGTTACGGAACTACGCCCGGATTATATTTTTCATTTGGCAGCACGAAGCCATATTGCGCCTAGTTTTGCCAACCCCGCCGAAACCCTGCAAAATAACCTGACCTCCACCCTTAACTTGTTCGAGATAGCCAAGCGACTCAAACAACAGAGCGGCTACAATCCAGCAATCCTGAATACAGGTTCGGGCGACCAATACGGCTTTATTTTACCCGAAGAATTGCCCGTGCAGGAAAATCAGCCATTCAGACCGGGAAGCCCTTATGCGGTTAGTAAAATTACACAGGAGATGCTAGGCTACCAATACTGGCGCAGTTTCGGCTTGCGTATATTTAATACCCGCGCCTTTAATCAGCTTGGTCCTCGCCAGAACCCGGAACTGGCAACCGCCACTTTTGCCCACCAAATCGCGCTATTGGAACGCGCCCATCGTCATGGTCAGGCGGTAGCCCCCTTGCGGGTAGGAAATTTGGACAGTAGTCGGGATTATACTGATGTGCGCGACATGGTCAGGGGCTATTGGATGGCGTTGCATAGTAGCAAGTGCGAACCGGGTAAGCCATACAATATCTGTAGCGGGAAAGATTGGAAAATAAGCCATGTGTTACAGATGCTGTTGGAGCATGCCAATTGCCCGATAAAAGTGGAAAATGACCCTGCCCGTATGCGTCCTAGCGATGTCCCGGAAGTACGCGGAGACTCTAGCCGTTTTAGGGAAGCGACAGGCTGGCAGCCGCAAATTCCTTTGGAACAAAGTATCGAGGATTTGCTAAATTACTGGCGAAACGAGGTCAAGGATTAAGCTATGCCCGAACTACCCGAAGTAGAAACAACTGTACGCGATTTACAGCGGGTACTGCCCGGCAAAATCATTCGCGGGGTAACTTTCGCAGATTGGGAGCGGATGGTGCAAACTCATCCGGTGGCAGAGCTGAGCCAACTTATAGCAGGCGAGAAGATTATTGAGGTGAGCCGCCGCGCCAAGTATGTGCTGGTAGCTCTTACCAATTCAAAGCATCTGGTCTTTCACCGCAAGATGACCGGAAATCTATTCTACCGAGCAAGTAATGACCCTACCGATCGCTACACTCGCTTTATCATCGCCTTCGAGGATAGTACAGAATTGCGCTTTGCCGATTTGCGTAAATTCGGTAGGATTTATTTATTTACCAGCGATGAAGAATTAAGCCAATACCTTGCCCATCTAGGTCCTGAGCCACTAACGGATAGTTTTACCGAAGAACTATTCGAGAGCTTGCTGGTTAAACGCAAAGGCATGCTGAAACCGCTGCTGTTAAACCAAAGCGTGCTGGTAGGGCTTGGCAATATCTACGTAAACGAGGCATTATGGGTCAGCCGCCTTCACCCGCAACGCCGCGCCGAAAGCCTAACCGCCGAAGACCGCCAGCGGCTTTACCACGCTATTCGCGAAGTGTTGGCAAAAGCGGTGGAAAATCGGGGTACAACCCTCAGCGATTACCTTGACGGGGAAGGGCAGCGCGGACGCAATCAGGATTTATTATTCGTGCATGCGCGGGAAGGGGAAGCTTGCCCCAACTGTGAGCAGCCAATCAGCTATATTTTTGTGGGGCAGCGCGGCACTTACCTGTGTCTTAATTGTCAGCCAACCCCCACGGGCGTGGTAATGCAACTTCCAAACAAACAACGCCCTCACCGAAACACCCATCCCACGCCTTAACACAGCATATCCAAATAATTCTCTTTTCCGAAATTTAAGTTACTTTTTTTTATGCTATCATAGAATAGTACAAAGTTTAAATTGGACTTTGACATTTCTTATACAAGAATTTTAAGCCCAGCCATAAATTTCAACATAGCAGGGACGGAAGGAAGTAAAACAGTGGAGCGGGATGAATTTATATCCCAAGTTCTTTCTACTATAGATGAAGCAGAAGTAATGACTATCTTCTTCCCAAATCTGTCTAAAGCTTTAGTAGTAGATACACGGGCGGGATTGAGTTACAAACCTCTGGTTCGGGTTATGAACCAAGTAAACTCGATGGAAGAGCGTATGGGCATACTTGAGAAATTGCGCCCTAATCTAGGTCGAGTGCGTAGTATTGCTGGTATTCCTTGGACAAAATCTATCCGTTCTTTACAAGAAAATGAAATTATGAGTAGGCTCGAAAAAAGGCTACAACTTTCAGGTTTACAGCCTTTTGATTCGAAACAGATTTGTCAGGAAGCTTTCAATAAACTAAAAGAAATAGAGCGCAATCAATGGGCAACCCTTATTAAAGGGCAAAGTGGGTTGTACAAAACCATTTGGGAGACTCCCAACCTTTAATAACTTTTGGATGAATTTACCCTGCCAACCCTTCTGTTTTCATCGCTTATTGCGGCATCCTTTCAGGGATGTCGCATTTTTTTTGCCCGAATCAAATAAACAAAAAGACGGCTGTTAGCCGCCATATAATCATAATTTTTGAATTGTAGTTACTCGTTAGGGCTTTCCAGCAAGAACCGCGCTTCTTCCTCATCGGGTATTTGAGGCATACGCACTTGCCCCTTGAATATCGCGCCTTCTTCCAAAAAAACCTTTGGGCAATCAATATCACCCAGCACACCGCCCACGTTAAGCACTTCCACGCGCTCCAACGCCTCGATATTACCTTTTATGCGACCAGCTACTAGCACATTGCGGGCTTTAATATCACCCATTATTTTACCAGTGGGACCGATAATAACATTTGCGGCAGTTTCGATATGCCCCTCGAAAAACCCGTCAATACGTATTGAACCTTCGGCTTTTAGCTCACCTTTGAGACTGGCAGTGGAACCAATCGAGGTTTCGATATGCTCATCCGGCTTGATATTGCTACCTTGCGGAACGGTAAGCTCATTCCCATTGCGCGATTGATTACCACCAAACATCCTAGCCATTGTGTTAAATTGACTCCTTCACTAACGAAAAAAGGTTCGCGAAAAAATCGCTTGACAGCATAATAACAGAAATGGTTCTATAACTGCAAATTTTTTAATCTAGCGGCGAATCAAGGTTGGCACAAGGGTAGCCGGATCAACCGGCATACCATTGTGATGAACTTCGTAATGGATGTGAGGACCGGTGCTGGCACCAGTATTGCCCGACAAGGCAAGAATATCGCCCCGCCGCACGGTTTGCCCCAACTGCACCAGTATTTTGGAATTATGCGCGTATCTGGTAAGCCAGCCACCCGCATGGGTTACTTCGACCATATTGCCATATCCGGGGTCGTAGCCTATGTAGGTTACAATGCCTGATTTAGTCACCTGAACCGGAGTGCCTTCGCTGGCGTTAATATCTAGCCCATAGTGAAATTCTCTGACACCGGAGCGGAAAGGACTCATGCGCCAACCGTAGAGGCTGGTAAGTTGCCCATACCAAGGCAATACATCAGGGGCAGCATCGGTATCGCCCAACTTACTTAACTGCGCCAAACTGGCGGAAGCCGAATTAAGGTTGGCGCGTTGCTGTGACAGGTCTTGCCTGTAATTATTCAAAGTGAGGGTGTAATCGGTCAGGCTTTGCTTGCGATTTTGCAGAAGCTGACTGAACGAATCGAGTTTGCCCAACAAGCCGTTAAACTGGTCAAGGTATTGCTGTCCCTGTGCAGGGTCAAGATAGCCGCCATTAACCCGAATGGGAGGAATATATTGGAAACTATCGCTGCCTTGCGGGCGAACTGTAGAAGGCACTAAAGGTATCTGGCTACTGCTCGACAAACCCAACAAGTCTTGCAATTGACGCGCCACCGTTTTGAGGCTATTAATGCTATCGCCCAAATCCTGAAGCTGTCCTTCAAGCTGACCAATTTCAATCAGCCGTTTTTGATTTTCTTCCTGCAAATCATTCATGCGGCGTTCCTGCAAATCAATTACGCGCTGGCGTTGCTGCTCACGCACCGATGCGCTATTTTGCCACGCAAGGCTGTCACCGCTGGTTGTAATTGTGCCGGATACTATAGAGAAAATGCCAAAAGCCGCACCTAACAGTATGGTCAGAAGAATTAACAGAAATAGGGTGCCTGTTATTCTGCCAAGACGTAGGCGCAAAGGCGGTTTATCGGGGGAAGTGGCAATCGAAATGGAAAACCAATCGCGGCGATGGGTATGAGGTGGTGTGGAAGTAGGGGTCAACGGGACACGTCGCGAACCTCGCCGTACTTCTTCTTCCCCAATCATCACTTCCGGGCGCGGTGCAGGCGGATTAGCGCGTACCAGTTCGATGGCACGCCCATTGGAAGGCTTATTACGGCTGAGTGATGCGGTTTGATTTTCTGGTACTTTATTTTTTGAAGTCTCCGACACAATTTACTCCCACAATAGCAAGTGAATAGCCCCGCCTACTTCACATAAATAGAATATAGGGGATAAAGCCGGTACTGTCAATATGCAAAATACGGCTTATCTCGTGGTAGTTTAAATTGTCTGGTAAGACACTATTTACCCAACGACATTATTTTGCCCATATCCACTTCCATATACATAACGGTCAGAACCGCGTCATCCGGCTTGATGTTGTAATTTTCGGGACTAGTTGGAACGGCAGTGCCGGAGGAAACGGTAAACATTTTGTTATTGTCTTTGGAGTAAGCATATCCGTTAGTGTTAATTGCGCGGTTAGCTGTAGTAGAAGACCAGCCATTCTTTTTCAGTTCGGTGTCGTAATACTTCAGAGCGGCGTTAAGTTCGGAACGTTTGACTCGGTACACCTCAACCTGAACATTGTTAATAGCTCCATTGGTCATGCTGGTCAAAACCTTGATGCTGCCATCTAAAACATCACGGTCGTTGGATTTTAAATCAAGGCGGGTAGCGTTGCTATAAACCGGCAAACCCTGTGCGGCAAGGCGATCTCCTATAAAGAAGGTGAAAAGGATAACAAGCGCTATTCCTATCACCACCACCACTATAAAGATAAAAGCGGTGCTGAAAAGAAGATTTAGTTTCTGCTTTTTAGCAGGTTGCTCAGTCGAAGCCGAAATTGCCGGGGTAGCAGCAGCAGCAGTCTTCGGTTGCGCTTCTGGCGAGGGAGCAACGGGCGCGGCTTGCGCCACCTCCTCTGCGGTATTTGTGGCAACCGAGGCAGATACAAGCGAGTCCAACCAACTACGCGCACCTGCTAGGTTAGGATTAGAGGGTTCTACCTGTGCAACCCTGTCAAGCATGCTCTGTGAAAGTGTAAAGTTGGTGGAAGTGAAAGCCATCCACAACATAATATTGGCATCGTTTGGGTTTCGCTCCAAAAGAGTGGTTAACAAACTGAAGGCTTCCGTTTTACGACCAACTTGCGCGAGCGAAATTGCATCGTTAAATTGCTCAAGGTCTTGAGGGGACATGTTTCTAAACTCCGGTGATGATAATTACAGAAATAATAATAGGAAAAAATAACTCCCTTTTATTATGAAATGAGTAGGCATCTAGCACAATACCAATCACCGGAAAGTACCGTTATAAGTAGGAGAAATAAGTACCAGAAGAAATCAGTTATCTTCAGGAGCGGAAAGCATCGCTTTTGAGGTAGGCGGGAAATCAGGGGTAAGTTGCTGGTTACGCATAGCCTGGTCTATTGATGCTTGCTCTTCGGAGCTGATAGTACCTACCGCCTGACCACGCTTAACGGTTTTAGCGTAAATGCGAGTAGCGGTGCGCCCATGTAAACTGCTCATCACAAAGCCGTTGCCAAAGCTATCAATAATTGCAAGCGCAAAACTCTGATCACCGCCCATATCGGTAAAGGGGTTAAACCGCACAAGACCAACCGATTGGTAACTGCGGTTCTGGCGAAGTTCCAGTTCGCGCATAGCAGTTTGAATCACATCAAGCATAGAAGCATCACGCTCAATGCGTTTGATGCGATTTATCAATTCCTCAAGACCGCTTTCACCGCCCCGCGTATCGCGTACAAAATTATCCAGCAAGCGGTACATCTGATTAGCGTGTTTATTCACACGCCACAGCATAAAGCCTAACCCTGCCAACAACAGAAGTGTTAAAATCCAGAGATAGGGACCGGCACTACTAAAGAAACTTTCAAAACCTGTCATTTATTCCTGCAAAAAGACAAACAAACTTGCGAACCTGCATTATAGAAGGTCGCCTCAACAAAAATGTAAGCACAAACGGCACATCTAACACAATTCTAACGATACGGCTAACGCTTGTCAAATCGGTAGCCAAAAATCGGCAGGGGTTTATCATCCCTACGAAAGCGCAACGCGAATGCCGTTACCAAAACCCTATGAAATTCTTATTTGAAAGTGATTCCATTCTTAATAATAGCCTTTATTATATTATTTCCTGCTTGCTTAAATATACAAACTGATGTAACATTTTAATACCGATTAAAACACTAATTAATTATCCCGACCGTATATTCTCAAGAATAAACCCTAATTAGCATAGGGAATGGAGAGTCTAAATATTGTTCCAGACTCCGATCTATCAAGCACTGGTGAACTTTTTTAATACGGAAGAGTGGTCATTCATTCCCAAGGAAGATGAACCAACCCTTCGCTTATGGTATCAAGGAACTAGCGGTCAATGGGTTTGCTATGCCAAAGTACGAGAAGAGCAGAAGCAAGTATTTTTCTATTCGGTCAGCCCGGTGGTTGTGCCAGAAAATAAATTTGGAGCTGTTACCGAATTAATCAATCGGATAAACTGTAATCTGGTTTTCGGCAATTTTGCTTTGGATTATGAAGACGGCACATTCCATTTCCGAACTTGTCTTTTGTTCGATAATACCAATCCCAGTACCGAACTATTGCGAAAACTGGTTTTTTTCAATGTAATGTTGATGGATGAATACCTGCAAAGCGTAATGCAGGCTCTATACACTGATGCCAGCCCTGCTGAAGTATTCCGCCAATCCAAGGAGTAGCCGCCGCATCTTTCAACGCGACTAACCCTTAATCTACCTCGCAGCACAATTAAAATCAGTTTCAAAAAAAATTGATTTGAAGGAGAACTAGAAATGGCTCCAAAAAGTCGGAAATTAGCCGGAAAAATACCCAATACGGTAGCGAACAAAAAAGGTAGCGAGGTAGGCATAACCTCTCTCGAAGCGCCAGAAGAAAGCATGCTCGATACCAAAGAGGTATATTTGAATTTTGGGAGTCGGAATAGTTTCCCCCACGTAGATAACCACAATATCCTGCCTTTGCAAAGAGCTATTGGGAACAAGGCGGTTTTGCGACTTTTAGCACAACAAGCGCCACAGAACCGTATCCCCGGCGCTAATATTAATCGAAGTACGCACCATGTTTGTACTTCAGCTTGCAACCATGCATCCGTACAACGTCAGGAAAACCAAACTGTAATCCAGCGTCACTCCTCTTTTGAACATAAAATGCTAGGTGATGTCCGCCCTGAAGACCTTGAAATAATCGCTATGGCAAATAACCTTAATAAAAAGGGAACAGCCGTAAACGAACTTGGGGGCGCTTTGCAGATAACCAAACCGCCTTACACCGGAAAAACCATCAAAAAAGACGATGTATTGCATACCCTGATGCAAGAAATTGAAAGAATCCGCTATTTCAGGGATAACCCGATCAAAACCAAAAATGAAGGGGGCTTCCTTGGCATTGGCGGGAAAAAAGTGCTGGATGAAACTCCTGAAGAATTCCGTCAGCGTCTGATTAATATGGACAACCAGCGCCGGATTAAAGAGGGTACAGAAAGCTTAGACGAGGCAGAGATAAAGAAGGGCGCCAAAAACGAGAAAGAAGCCGACCAGTTAATGGCAGCCGCTCAGAAAGAAGTAGAAACCCAAGTTAAAAAAGACCAGTGGCAATTGGAATTCGTAACCATTCCTAGCAAGGATGGCTCTGCGCCTCTGGTTGTTACTTATGGTGAAATGAATACCCTCGCCGACATCTACGGTAACATAGAAGAAATGAAGAACGCCGACCCGAAAAACCGCTACGAGATTATGCAGGGTATTCGGCAGCAAGCTCTTTTCCGCTATATGGAGTTATACGAGAAAGTTACCGGAGAACATTCTTTTGGTAGAAAGTGGACAGGATTTGACGATGCCATCGGTGATACGGGCCCACGTGGCGGCACGATGGTCGGACAATTGCGCTTGATGGGCAAACTGAAGTTAGGTCCGATAGGCTTTACCGGCAAAGAAACAGACAAAGAAGAAAACGCCTATACCGCCAGCCTCGCCCGTAATGCCTGCCATTTTGCGCCGGAAAGTTGGCATAGTTGGGCTGAATACCACAACAAAGCCAGACAATTGGCTAGGGATTCTTGGCAATCTCGCCAAGATGCCCAAACCCTACGTGCCGGTATGACCGGTCAGAAAGACACGAAGGGTCAGCTTGACATGATAAGCGAAGATATAGCAGATAAGAAAAAGAAAGGCGCAGAGTTTCAAAACGAAGCTTTGATGAACAACGGCTTTGGAGATCACTTCCTGCAAGATTCCTATGCTGCCGGACACTTGATTAACAAGACCGAGATAATGAAAGAGTTCGTGAAGTGGCTGGATAGTAAGCCTTTTAAAAGCGACCGTACGGCTGACGAGAAGTGGCGGCAGATTCAGGCAATCGCTTATAACCAAGAAGGCATCGGAACCGAAGGCGGCAATCGTTATGATATGTCCTTGCTGAATAACCCCAAAGCTAAAGACGCACAGTCGGTAGAAAATTTGGAAGGCGACTGGAAAAACCGTTTCGATGCACTGGGTCTCCAAATTCCCGGATCAATGCAGCCCGGCTCACAATATTTTGAATTTATCATCTGGTGGCAGGAACGCGCTGCCAAGCGATTCAACACCCGCCAAATGACGGTTAAAAATGCCGTTAAGGAAAGCGGTTTTAACGAAGATTTCGTAATAGGAGCTTTAAGGGCGCTGGTGAAAGACTCGGTAGCAAGAATAAATTGGACGGGTATCACTCCCGGTAAAGAACAGGCACCGGCTTCTGATGAAGAGATGAAGAAAGTAACCTTCTTGCTTCGCGAGGATTACATACCAGACAGGAAGAAATTCGATGCATTCCTGAAGGCATACCACAGTGAGAAGCCCATGCCCAAGCAAAAAGCAGGGGATATGTATAAGAGAATGGCTGCTTCTGTAACCTACAACAATTATCATACCTTCCTGAACAACACGCTTTTGCAAGCCGGTACGAACGTGTTACATGATTACTACTGTAATAACGGGGTAAAGGTTAAAACCGGAGTCGGGGATGAAATCGGTAAGATTTACGGGGATGATGCGATGCTTAGTAAGGACAGCGCGACCGGAGTGCGGTATTCGGCTGAAACTGCTAGGCGCTCTCATGATAATATCACGGAAATTATCAAGACAGGGGCGCCAAAATACTCGAACGACGAAATCTTCAACCGTTTCCCGACTCACGTTATGTTGCCGGACGACAAGGGCAATGAAATTCCGGTTTCATTAGCGGATTGGCATAAGGGGGCGTTGCGCGAACATTGCATGGTAGGTATCAAGGCTACTGCTAAAGATAAAGCTATAAAATCATCATTCCAGGAAACTAAAGATTCGATCAAGGATATTGCCGCGATGCTAGGTGACCTTACGACTAAGGTTTCCAAAGACGTTCACGCCGGGCAAGCCTTCTAACCGATTTTTGCAATAACCTAGAGGAGACTATAGGGAGAGATAAACCGGACTACCGCCAACCAAAGTAGCAACTACGGGAGTTTGCGGTATTTCGTCTTCCGGCGTAACAAATATATCCTGAGCCAGTGCAGTCAAATCCGCCAGCATGCCCGGAGCAATACGCCCACGCCGCTGTTCATCGCCCGCCGCATAGGCTGCGCCGTAGGTAAAGCCCTTGATTGCTTCGCCAACAGTAAGACATTCTTGGGCGAAAAAGGCAGGGCGGTTTTCCCCCTCGCGACGGCGCGAAACAGCCGCAAAGATTCCCTTGCGAGGGTCAATTGATTCCACCGGCACATCCGAGCCAAGCGCAATCGGCACGCCGCTATGCAAGAGAGTGCGGTACTGGTAACTGCGGGCGGCGCGTTCATAACCCCAGTAACGCTCAGCAGCATCGCGATCTGTGGTGGCGTGGGTAGGTTGGCATGAAGCGATTATGCGACTGGCAGCAAAACGCAACAGGTCTTGAGGGGTAACTATTTGTACATGCTCCAGCCTGTTTCGCAACCTACCCGAATTTTCCTCACGCTGCATTTTTTCAATCACATCCAAACCTAGGTGCGCGGCGCGATCTCCAATAACATGGACGGCAATTCCAAAACCGCTCCTGATTGCCTGCCGCGCCTGTCTCTCGAAAGCTTCCGAATCCATCCGAAACATCCCGCAATTATCATGGCGGTGGTCGGGGCTATTGTCGAATGGCTCAAACATGGCAGCAGTTTGCGAACCAAGCGTACCATCGAGGAAAAACTTAATCTGCGCCAGCCAGAGCATTTCATCGCCAAAGCCCTGCCGCAAACCCAACGCTTGAAGGTGTGGAATCGCCCAATTGCCTAGCAAAACGGCGGTACGCAAACTCAATTTGCCCTGCGCCCGCAAATTCTGAAAAGCGGCAAATCCGGTGGCATCTTCTATTGAATGGACAGCGGTTAGCCCAGTGCGGTGCGCTTCCGGCAAAGCCATCTCAATTGCTGCCTCTGCCTGTTCTATAGTAGGTTCTGGAATGACGCGGTGTACTAGACGCATAGCATTTTCTTTTAGAATGCCGGTTGGCTCACCCTGAGCATCGCGAGTAATCTCACCGCCTTCCACTTCGGGAGTATCGCGAGTAATCCCGGCAAGTTGCAGAGCGATGGTATTTACCCACAGCAGATGGGCATCCTTACTCATTAAAGCAATGGGATGGAGTGGCGCAACCCGGTCAAGCAGCATACGATTGGGAAACTCATCGCCCCATAGGTTTTTATCCCAGCCTTGCCCCTGCAACCACGCGCCCACCGGAGTAACTTCCGCACGTTCGGCGACCAGTTCCAGCGCTTTGTTTAGGCTGTTAATCCCTGCCAGTTTTAATTCCTGCATAATAAGTGACCACCAAGCAAAGTGAGTATGGGAGTCGTTCAAACCGGGTATAAGGGTAGCGCCCTTTAAATTCAGCGTTTCACGGGCAGCATTTGCGCCATCTAGGGAGCGAATATCCGAGACGCTTCCGGCAGCAATTATGCGTCCATCTGCAATAGCTAACGCTTCGGCGTGAGGTTGCACAGAATCAAAAGTGTAAATATTGGCATTGTGAATTATCAGGTCTATTTTTTGGCTCATTGGTGCATTATAGCATGAAAAAACCCTCACCCCAGAACAGGAAGAGTAAGCCAAAAGAATACCACAAATAAGATTTTATTTATGAAACGAGCAGAATGTGGTCTGTAGAAGGACGGCGGGTAGAACAAGCGTAATCGGGTTGTAATCGCCAAACATTTGCTATCAGTGCAGCAAGCTTTTGGTTATCGCTACCATCTCTGGGCAGATAATAATCTGCGCCAGCTTTGAAAACAGCGCCTACCATCGCATAAGCCCTGTCGTTAGCATATGCTACTATTTTGATTTGCTGAAACTTCGCGCTATTTTTAATCTTCCCGCAAAGTTCCAACCCGCTAATGTCCGGTAGAGCTAAATCCAGCGCTATCATATCCAGCGTTAATTCATGCAACAATTTAAGCGCAAAGCTGCCGCTAGGGGCGTATAGAATAGCTGCTTCAGGAACAGTCTCCGCAAGAGTAAGCTTAACTGCATGATAGCGGCTGAAATCCTTATCCACTATAAGTATTGAAGCCATACCCAATATTTCTCCGATTTCTTTACGAGCTATGAGTCGTATCCTAGATGTAAATATTTTAATACATAACCGTTATAAATAACATTAAAAGATTGTTAAATTTACATTTTATAACTTCACATTAATTATTATTGCGGTTTTCTAGCCTATTTTTGGTTTATAAGAACGTCTTCTTATCATAATTTATCGTAAATATTTTCAATGGTGTTTTTAATCGGTAAAGTCTGTGATTATATAGTTAAGAGGGTTGTATAAGATATATAGCTTTTGTACAATATTGGTATAAGGATTTTAGAAGTGCTGTAGAGATATTGTATGAGTTATGGCGTGATAAGCCCATCGCCATTTTGGAAAATAGTTATAAAGGTTAAAAGAGATATAATTCTATGAAAAATATAGCTTATAAGTGGCAAGTTGCTATTTCTGTAATATTTGGTAGTTTTATGGTAATTATGGATGCTACGGTAGTAAATGTAGCGCTTCCAAAATTACAGACAGCCTTTAATACCGGTAGCATTTCAGATGTACAGTGGATCATCAGCGCCTATACGCTGGCGTTAGGCATCATCACACCTCTTTCCGGCTTTCTTGCGGATCGCTTCGGCATTAAGAAAATTTACCTTGCCAGCCTTGCAGCCTTTACGCTTGGCTCGCTTCTCTGCGCCATAGCGCCAAGCCTGCCAATTTTGATTGCAGCGCGGGTGTTACAGGGCATCGGCGGCGGTTCGGTCATTCCGCTTGGCACGGCAATGCTGTTCGGCGCTTTCCCGGCAGAAGAGCGGGGCGCGGCTTTCGGCGTATTTGGCATATCACTGGTAATGGCTCCTGCGCTAGGTCCAATCATCAGTGGGTTGTTTGTAGAATATCTTGATTGGCGTTTTATCTTCCTAATCAATATCCCTATCGGTGTGCTTGGGGTTTACATGGGCAGCCGCTTACTTAAAGAGCGCAAGGGCGAGGGCAAGCAACGCTTCGATTGGGGTGGTATCGTCACATCTGGCTTTGCCTTCGGTTTATTGCTATATGGTTTCTCAACCGCCGAAAAAGATGGCTGGGGTTCGACTACGGTACTTTCTTCGCTAATCATCGGCAGTTTATCATTGGTAGCCTTCGTTGTCATAGAGTTGCGGCGAAACGATGGTCTAGTAGATTTGCGCTTGTTCCGCAAACCAATTTTCATTGTTGGTAACGTGGTTGGTTGGGTTTCGGTTATTGCGCTTTTCGGCGCAGAATTCCTTTTGCCTCTTTACCTACAAAACATACGTGGCTTGACAGCGCTGGAAACGGGCTTACTGCTGTTGCCACTGGCGTTGACCGCTGGGGTCATAGTACCTTTCGCCGGACGTTTCAGCGACAAAATCGGAGCGCGTCCGCTGGCAGTCATCGGCTTCGGACTATTGCTAATCAATACGTGGCAATTGAGCAACCTTGCGATGGACACAAGCCTATTGTATATCGGTTTCCTGCTGGCGTTGCGTGGCGCAGCTCTAGGAATGGTAGTACAAATCACTCAACAAGTTGCCTTGCGAGACATTGCGCCTCGTGCGTTGCCCCGCGCCAGTTCTTTGGTCAATAGCAGCCGTCTAATCTTTCAGTCGCTAGGGGTAGCGATATTGGCTACAATACTGACTCTGACTACCGGCGCTCGTCCGAATTTCGCACCCGGTACAAGACCCGACCCAATAGCTCTGGAAGCGTATCGTCAGAATTTCTTGCAGGGATTGGAAAATGCGTATCAGGCTACTTTCTGGGTAGGTCTAGTTGCTGTAACGCTTTCGCTCTTTTTGCCGGGTTGGCCCTTTAAAAAAGCAACCGCTACGCAATTACCGGCAGAAACACCTATTTTTATCCCGAACGCAACCGAACGCGCTGCTTAGTCAAGCTATAGTAATTAGAATATTTTGTGAAAGCCGGACAATATAAATCCGGCTTTTTTATTAAAATCAATGTTACAATTCATTAAAATATTAGGCTCAAATGTATTCATAACGAATAACCTATTGGCAGTTTATTTATAGTGATAATACTCAGCAAGCAATTTTTGAGACGAGCCAATTTTTCTTTCTACAATGTTTATATTTATTAATAATTGATGTATTATACATGGCAAAGCAAGGCATTGTTTCTGCCAAAATAACCTCGCTATATTCTCATCTGGCATAAACAACTGACTCTATATATAGCGCTAGGAATAGGACTAAATTACTCCAATTATTGGGATAGCCGCTTCATTTGTTAATAACAAGGCTATCAAAGGTATTATGCAGGGAAAGGGAAAGGAAAAAGGAGCGGACAACCGTTATCACAAATTTCTTCAAGCAACCCAACAGCTTGCAGATTTATTCCCACGCTTCGAAGAAAGAAGCAGCATAGTTAAAGTTGCCATCAAAATTATCGCTAAAGCGCTAAATGTTGAAAATGCAATGATTTTTAATATTTCTGCCGATGAGAAAACACTTGTACCGCTTTTCCCTGAGCTAATTTCGAGTAATAAGCTAGAGGTAGCAAGCTTTGAAAGCAGTATCAGCATAGACAATAGCAATTCTATGATAGTACGCGCTTTTATCAACAGGCAAGTGGTTTCTTCCCGTCAGAATATGCCACCAGTATTATCCGAAATGGTAGTTCCACTAATATTTCAAGGCGAACTCAAAGGCGTGTTGGTAGCGATAAATAGCAAAGCCGGAGGTTTCGATGAAGTGGATAAAGAAGGAGCGATAACGTTAGCCACGCAATTATCAGCTTTGCTTAAGCTGGTAGATATTGGCTTGAATGTTACGGAAGATAAAGGTTTTAGCCATGCGCTTCCGGCAGAAAATGACCGGATATTAAACCAGATTAAGCATTTGGAAAGCCTACAAGGCATTATTGATGCTATCAGTGAACTAAGCAACATCGAAGATATTTATCGGCGGACACTCCTGGAAACAGTCAATTATATAAAATTTGACATCGGCGCTATCCACACGCTAGACCCTATATCAGGTGTTCTGAGGTTGGTCAGCTACTTTGAACGAGAGGAGTCATCTGGCGTGCATGTGCTTGACCCCAGCGAACATCGGGGAAATCTTAGCATTGACCGCACAAGCCTTTCTGGTATTCCTTTTGAATTATGTAACTCTTTCCAACCTTATGAGCAGGATAATATTAATGATACGGTTTGTCCGGTAGTTCAACATGTCGGAGACTTTAAATCATCTATCTGTCAGGTTATCAAAGCGCAAGATATTATTTATGGGGTTTTGCATCTAGGCTGTTTAAACTCCGCTAATTTTTCAGAAACAGATTATTTCCTTGCAAGCGGAATATGTAATCAAGTTGGAGTTGTTGTGGAACGTGCCTCTATTTTGGAGAACATTAAGCAACTGGCACGTACCGACTCTTTAACCGGATTATATAATAAACTGGAGTTCTGGGAACGAATTGACAAAGAGATGCGGCGTGCCGAACGGCAGCATCGCCCTCTCAGCCTAATCATGATTGACCTCGACCGTTTGAAATGGTTCAACGATGTATTCGGTCATACCAAAGGCGACGTGCTACTTTCAAAAATGGGTCAGCTAATTCGCCATAACTGCCGGGCAGGTGATACGCCTTTTCGCTACGGCGGAGATGAAATGTGCATCCTTCTGGCAGATACCGATTCCGAGGAAGCTAGAATAATGTCAGAAAGGCTCAGAGTCTCAGCGCGTGAAATAAAATTGCCGCTCGAAGCGGATGAGTTTATCATCGGAGCGAATGCAATGGTAACAATGAGTATCGGAATTGCCAGTTTTCCTACCAATGCCCAAAGCGCCGAATTATTGTTTGAATATGCCGATGCGGCGATGTATCGAGCGAAAGATACCGGCAAAGATCGGGTTTGTCTATTTGACCCCAACGTAGATTTAAGCAAACAAACTTATCGCTATCGGGCAGCGCGGCTTGCTGCTCAAACCGACAAACGTCTTGAAATTCCAAATGCCTCTAATCTTACTCAAAACATGATTAATGATGCTAAAGTTCCTGACAAATCCAGCGACATGAATGTAGCCGGAATGGAAGAAGTTGACCTCGATAAATAACCCTTCTTCTCTTCGCCACACCCCTCAATTAATTTACTCTTGCAGGGCTATAACTGCTATGCTAGAATCTTGATATATCAAGTAACTTTCAGACCGGAGGGCGCTTTTAGCAGATGATAGAGTTATGTTGTAATGAACGACTATAAAGAGTGGCTTGAAAGCGGTAGAAAATCGCTTGAATCTGGGCGTATCGGTGAAGCGCGGCGTTTGTTCACCGGGGCAGTACAGGCAAACCCATCCGGTGAAGAAGGCTGGCTTTATTTAGCTGCCACATTGCCGCCACGCCAAGCTTATCAAGCCCTCCAACGAGTTTTGGAAATCAATCCGGCTAACCCGCAAGCGTTACGGGGCATTGAAGCCCTGAAAATGCAGCTAGAAAGCAAACCTGCCGACCCAGTTGATTCACTTTTCAGCGAGTTAGGAGTGGATGATAGCAAATCAAAAAAGCGGGCGATCCGGCTTGCCTCCGATAGCGATTTATCATTCGGAGTGCAAGAATCAGAGGATATGCGAAAACTTCTGACCCAACCTTACCTTGATGAAAAACTCCAGCCTCGACAACGTAAACCGGGTTTTACGGCTCTGTTAGGGGCGTTGTTGCTTGTTCTGATAATAACAGCGGTAATCCTCTATATGTCTAACATCGGAAAACCGGGGTCAGTTGGCGCGATACGTACCGATATAACTTCTAATGTTGAAACGACAACTGCTATACATACCACTGACCTTGCCTCCGCCGAAACTACCGAAGCTCGCACCACTATTCCGCCTACTCCCGTCCCCACCGTATCGCCCTTCCTTAACCTCAAGTTGGTACAAAATGAGCGCGGACAACTCACCGGGGTCAATCTCACTTTCTCCAGCTACGACAACCGTTCCACCAATTTTTCGTTGGAAGGCGCTGGCACACCCTCACCCGGTAAGCATTTTGAAGGGGTTTGGTTGTTGCTGGAGAATACTTATAACCAACCGTTAGGAACCAATCTTGAGCTTTATCAAGGTATTGATAGCCGTAACCGCTTTCTTACTCCGGTTCAGAATGGGCGTGTTCCGGCGCTAGATTTAAAACGACTGTTGCCCGGTGAGAGCCGCCTTTTCTGGCTGACCTTTGAGATGGAGGATGGCACTAGCCTACGCCGAGTGGTCTATACCCCACAGGGCTTGCCGGACGAGGGCAATTCGCTTGAGGTAAATTTATTCTTACCGTCTGCAACACCCACCCCAACCATAAAACCGACCAATACCGCGCTGCCAAAGCCAACCACTACGCTATTACCGACTACCGCCAATACACCGTTACCACCTACCTTCACTCCGGTGCTGGCAGCCACCGAAACGGTAATGATTGCCTTGAGTACGCCCACACCCGAAGCAACCTCCACCCGAATTGCCCTCCCAACTGCTATTGCACTAACCGCAACCCCTATGCCTATCGCGCTCCCGTCCCCTACTCCGCTTACGAGTGTAGCATTTAACCAGCGCTATCTACTAGGCAATTTCGCCCTGATTGTAAACCAGTACCAACCGTCCATTAGCGCAAAGCCCAGCATAATACCCACAGGCTATCATTATGAGTCGGTCAAGATTACGCTGGAAAATACTGGAAGCAGTGATGTGAGCGATTTTGTAAAAAACTACCCGTTTTACTTGCGGGATAGCAACGGGCAAGTTTATACCACAGGACCATACACATTGGAAGCCAAAGATCGCTTCGACCCGTTCCAGTTTGAAACCGCCACCAAAGGCGCGGGCAAAGATAAAGTCAGCGGGATTTTGTATTATCTGGTAAGCGATACTGCAAAAAGCCTACCACGCACGCTGGTGTTTTACGCATCCAACGACAAGCCCGAACTTGTCGCAGAGTTCGCGCTTAAGTAGCGTCTGTTACACGTGAAACTGATATAAAGATTTGACCGCGTCCCGTGGGTCGCGGTCATTTTATTAGAGGGGATTAATATATTTTTTGCGGATGTCGGCAAGCCTACGACTGAGCTTAAAGGCTTCTTGCTCGATTTCCTCAATACGATAGAGCTTTTTCTTTCTTTCGTTCTCAGGAGCAACGGCAAGTTCTTCTTCAAGGCGACGCAATAGAGCTTCAGGTTGGCGAGGCATACGCTTCAGGGCAGACAGTACATTCTTGACATTCGCCGCTTTCAACTCTACCTCCTCATCATCCTCTACCTCAAGCGTGAGGTCGGTGTTTGAAGGTTTGGGAGGATGCGTTGGAGTTGGAGAGACGGGTAACAACCAACCGATTTCTCTAGCTATTTTCATGATGTCAGCGCCGCTCAAGCAACGCTCAACCAAATGTTCAATATCTTGCAAAGACCTCTCTTTATTGAGCGCAACCAGCGTAAGAGCCAATGGTTGCACCTCAGCGGGTAGGCGAAAGAGTGGGCGAAATTGCCTTTCCTTCAAGCCGGAGGCAAGGTCTGACAGTTCTGGGTCTAGCGACTTGAAAAATTCGTTAACCTGCATCAAGCGTTGCAACTGCCTACGCCCAATACCAAGACTCGCTTCTAGCCTATCCCACACTCTCGCGGCAAGTTGGTTGGGGTGAATGTTTGGCTCGGTTTCCTTTAGTTGGCTGGCATATAGCTCTCTTAGCTGTGAAATCGCACGCGCCAATTCAAGCGCGGTCAAATCTTTGCGTTGCAGATTGGCAATTAATTGCTCGGAGAGAATATCGTGAGAAGTCCAAGCGCGTTTGATTTTCGCTTCAATTCGGGTATTTCCGGCAAGCACGGAGGCAAGCGCACGGCGATGCCCATCGGTGATAATATAGCGATCTTCACTTTCTTGATAACGCACCAAGATAGGCTGCAACACCCCATGCTCACGGATACTCTGCGCCATATTCTCAAGGTCAACAAGGCTTGAAGCTGCTACAGATTTTTCATCCTGCTGCGCGTTAGCTTTAAGATGGTTGAAAAATTGATGAACCGGAAGAAACCAATCCGCCCGCGCCTGCTCATTCTCAAATTCATCTACTAGCCCAAGCAACTGCCGCGGTTGGTCTCCTATAAATAGGAATTCAAGGTCGAGAGTCCGCACATCGGGCAAACTCTCCTCAGCAGCCACACCTGACATAATAGTAGTCAAGCTATCGACATTAAAGCGGGGTTTTTTAGCGCTTGCCACGAGCAATCACCTCCTCCGCCAAAGCGGCATATAGCTCAGTTATTTTGTGGCGCGGGTCATGCTCCAGAAGCGGTTGGTGCATCAGTTCCGCTTGTGGAATAACACTGCTACTCGGTATTTCGGTTTTGAAAACCAATGTGCCAAGTTGTTTGCGAACGGCATTCTTTACAGCAGTATAAACGTTGCCGCGTGCAGGTACGTTATTGAGCAAATAGCCCAACACATGCAGATTTTCGTGGTTTAGGGTAGCGCGAATTGCCTGTACCGTATTTGAGAATTGGGTTAGACCCACCACGCTCAATTCTTGGGGGCTGACAGGCACGATAATTTCTCGCGCCAACATTAGAGAATTTGTAACAATCAAGCCAAGGGTGGGTGGACAATCTATGAAGGTATAATCGTAAGTTTTTACGAAATCGGCTAGGGCGCGGCGGAAGAGGAACTCACGCCCCATTTCGTTTAGCGCATTCAATTCCCATACCGACAGGCGTGCGTCGCTGGGCAACAGGTCGAGGTTTTTCGTAACCGGAATAATAGTATCCTCCGGGCGTGCCTCGTCCTGCAACACATCCACCAATGTGCGGTTGTATTTCCTAGAACCTAACAAGCGCAAACTAGCGCTAGCTTCCTGCGGGTCAGTATCTATAATCAGCACCCTGAAATCACGACTCGCCATTTCAGCCGCGAGGTTAACCAAGGTAGTGGTTTTTCCCACTCCACCCTTTTGGTTCGCGCTGGCTATACATCTGTTCATTGCTTCGCGTGCTGGCACTGTTTTGTCCTTTACCAGATATAGGAATTACCTAACGGATTTGTTATGCACATCGCGACCCACGGGACGCGACCAAATGTTGTTCACTAATTGAGTAATCAGTAGAAAGGATAGCCATTCACTCTATATATTTTAGAACTCTTGCCTTGACCTGTCAATATAAATGTTCCCGGAATTTACATGTGTTTTTCAAGATAAAGGAACAATTAGCAGCAAAGTTACACATGAGCGGGAAATTATGGCATAAATTTTTCACTTGTCATGAGAATAGTGACCAATTTTTTGACTCGGTAGGTTATAATCATCATGAAAGCGACATATAGCAACAGCATAACGTTTATTGTATCAAAAAAGGTTTTAATCAGAAATGACCCAGCTTAGCAGGTTTTCACTAACCCAACGTATGGAGCCACTCGACCGGGTGGGGAAAGAATTTTTCCATTGGGGCTTGACTGAAAACCCCTTCCCCATTACTGGCACCAGCCTCCGCTTCTTTATGCAGAAGGGGCAATACCTGCAAGCAATTAACGCTGTCTCGGTGGTACTGAGAGAACGGCAGGGTCTCGCAGCGGTATATGGAGAAGTTGGCGCAGGCAAAAGCACCACCGCCAAGTTTCTGTACGACCGCATTGCTATAACCGAAGGTTATAAGGTTGCATACGTAGGTAATCCTAGCGGCACACCGAGTCAGGTTTTCTCCACCATTGTCCGCGAATTTGGGCTAGACCCGGTCAGCAATCAAGTGAGCCGTATGCAAGATCAATTACAGGCTTTCATTCTGGAAGAAACTCAGCTAAAGCTTAACAACATTGTACTACTAATAGATGAAGCGCAAAGTTTACGCAAGGAAGCACTGGAATACCTACGCCATCTCGGCAATTTCGAGCGAGGCGAAGAAAAATTGTTGCAGGTTGTACTGTTCGGTCAAACCGAGTTGATTGACATAATCAAACGGCGCGGCAATCTATGGCAGCGCGTGATAACTCACAGCTACCTCAATAAGCTAGGTGCATCCGAAGTTATGGATTTGGTAAATTTCCGGCTTCAGGTAGTGGGTGGCAACGTAAACGTCATTTTCGATGAAGGCGCGTTAGATGCTTTCGTGCGCTATAGCGATGGAATACCGCGTAACATTTGCAAAATCGGTTTCCACGCGCTGGTGCTAGGAGCGCAAAAGGATGAAAGCAAAATCAGCGAACATACTATTATACAGGCGGTAAAACTGGCAGGCTTAGATTAATTTAATGGTGGTGATGACAGCGAAACGCAACAACAATTCCAATACTGCCGGGACAAGGCGCGAATTGTGGCAGCAAGACGTAGGCGCGGACGAAGCTCCCACCGGGCGGCTCACTTGGATTCGCTCTGACCTGATAGACCCGAACCCACGCCAACCTCGCAAAACCCTTGACCGCGTGGCGTTAGAAGAATTGAAAGCCAGTATCGAAGCGCAAGGGATACTCCAGCCATTATTGGTGATGCGAGAAAAGCCCACCGCACCAAACGCAGATACTCGTTATACCCTTATTGCCGGACAACGTCGCCTTACCGCTGCGCGTGAGCTTGGCAAAAAGCTAGTACCTGCGCTGATTTTGAGCGAAACCGACCCTCAAGGTTCACTGCTCAACGCTATCACGGAAAATGTGCAACGGCGTGCGCTTGCTCCGTGGGAAGAAGGCGAAAGTTATTACATACTCGCCTCGGAGTTTAATATGACTCAGGCGGAAATCGCGCAACGGTTAGGCAAAAGCGGCGAGGCTGGCAGGGTCTATGTAGCCGAACGCATCTCTATTGCCGAGAATCTTGACCCAGAAGCACGCCGGATTTTATTGCATCAAATCGCTGGCGGTTTGTTAGATAATTCACAACTTGTAGCTCAGGCTACGCTTGGTGATTTTATTCACAATGTTGAGCCGGGTGGAGAACTCAGCTATGGCGTGGGAGTGGTGCGAGAGCTTTCACGCATTCCGAGAGAACGTCAGCGCGAAGCGGCAGAAGCAATTCGCACTCTGGAAACACAGTTAGGACGCAAGCCTTCCAGCAGTGAAGCCATAAAATTGCTTAAAAGCTATCGAGGCGTTAAGGCGCAACGGCGCGGCGGTGGAGAGTTAGGCGTTCGCGATTCAAAGCTTGTAATGAAAGAACATTCCAAACAAACCGAACAACCCATCCTGCCAGGTCTGAGCGAGGAAGCAGAGAACGAACCGAAGCCCTTAATACAACTGGCGGACCTTGAAATCATCCGTCGGTGGGGAGACAATGGAAAAGAAAAGCCGTTAAGCCGCGAAGAACTGATAACGCTATTGCGACAGGATTTAGAGCGGTTGGAAAGCGGCGACTGAAACCAAAATAAAAACAACCTCGTTTGCTTGGCGGCGAGAGGTTGTCCTTTTTCAAAGTTTAGCTTATAGCCGGGGGAATTACCCGATGCGGCTGGCTTGAGTTTTACCCGATGTGGGCATGCCTCTATTATACCCTGACCATGTCGCATGTCAAGCCTGTTTCATCTTCCTACCTCCGGTAGTTTATTAAGATATGTCTTTTTTACCCGAAAAATTGGTAGATTTAGCTGAAAGATAGGTTCTGGCGAGGTTATATGGGCAAACGTTCAATAACAGAACAACCTGATAAGGGCGATTATTCGTCCGATAAGTTCGAGTTTGCGGGGTTTTCACGCCCGGAAAGCAACTATTTCCGAATGCCCAACAACTGGACGGACATCACCGCCCGCATCAACAGCCTCGCCGAACTCAAAGTAGTGGAATATATTCTCAGGCACACTTGGGGTTTCCAAGAATTCGGCATCAAACGCCGCATCACCATTGACGAGTTTATATTCGGGCGCAAACGCATCGATGGTTCGCGCATGGATTTAGGCACACGCCTAAGCGAACAATCGGTACGCAACGGCTTGAAACAAGCCATCGAAGACGGCTTTATTTTGGAAGAGGTGGACACCCGCGACCTCGCCCGCATCAAAAAATATTACTGCTTACGTATGGTAGAACCCGCCCAACCAATTGATACAGATGAATGTATCGAGTTGGAAGAGCGAAAAATCAAGCATAACCGCAAACCAGTAGGGGTAAAAACTTTAGACCCCAAGGTACAAGTTTTAGACCCTGAAGCCTATGATTTAGACCTCAAGGCACAAAATTTAGACCCCCGGAGTCAAAACTTTAGACCTCGTACAGAGAAAGACAACACAAATAAACTGAATCAAAACAACCACCACAAACAGGCGGTGGTGGAGCAATTGTTGGTTGATTATGGGGTTTCGCTAGAAGTCGCTCGTGAAATCAGCCAACATGCCAGCCTTAAAACAGTGGAAAGCTGGATGGATTACGTTGACAACGCCGAAAGAGTACGCGACCGTCCCGCTTTTCTGGTCAAAATGTTACGCTCTACCGACAAGCCGGTTTCATCGCGACCCACGGGACGCGCTCAAAATAATGCTGGAATTAATTATTCGGCTTATACCAATCCGGACGGCAAATATCACTACTTGCTGAAAAACTCTAACAGCCTGTCCTATTCGGATGAGGAGTAATTGGTATTCTCTCAATAAATAGGGGCAAGCGCAGTGAAAATCTTCACAATTGAACCTAAAGTAACCCCAATTTTGCGGGTTCTCCCAGAATTATTGAAAGGATAAAGAAAATAATCACACAAGAACAGGAGCGTTTTGTGCCGCCCTTCCTTGAGCCTCAGTTCGCGTTATCAGAATCGTCGCGAGATTTTTCCATCGCCAATTTAACCAGAAGCTTTTGTAAATCACTCATATGGTACGGCTTTGGTAGTACCGCCTTGAAACCATATTGCTGATAATCAGACATTATGGGGTCATTGGAGTAACCGCTACAAACCACCGCCTGAACCTGTGGGTCAAGCTCTAACAGCTTTACCATAGTCTGTTTGCCGCCTAATCCACCCGGAATAGTCAGGTCGAGTAGCACTACATCGAAGGGATGTTTCGTTTCGAGAGCGGCACGATAAAGCTGGCAGGCTTCCTCCCCTTCTTCGGCTACCTCTACCTTATGCCCTAACCTCTGCAAATATTGCTTTACCAAAGTTCTCAGCAAATGTTCGTCATCCATCACTAATATTCTCATGTAAGCAGTTGTAGTTGTGGGAGCGTAACTCGAAACCGATGCAACCTGATTTATAGACAGTTCCGATTGTTGGTTGGAAACAGGCAGATAAATGGTAAAGGTCGTACCCTTTCCTACCACGCTTTCTACCTCCATATGTCCGCTATGTTGTCGGATGATGGAATGGCAAACCGACAGCCCCAGCCCATTACCCGATTTCTTGGTGGTAAAATAGGGGTCAAATATCTTGGAAAGATTTTCAGAGCTGATGCCCCCTCCCTCATCTCGCAAGATGACCTGTACATACCTACCCGCCGTCACACCCGGCAACGTGCCTTCCGCTAACTGCAAGTTCTTGGCTGAGATGGTAAGTATGCCCCCGTGCGGCATTGCCTGAACAGCATTCAATACCAAATTATGAACGACCTGCCCTAATTGTCCGGCATCTGCATCTACCGTGTACAAATCCTCTGGCAGTTCAAATACCGGCTTTACGCTCGTACCGTGTAACATAAAACGGGTGGCTTCTTCAATTATCGGAGGAAGCGCAATGGTTGTCTTAACCGGGCGACCCCCTTTAGCAAAGGTCAAAAGCTGTACTGTCAGTCCGCGAGCGCGGAGGGTAGCAGCTTGAGCCTGATTAATAAAGTCTTCCAGTTCGGTAGAATGGGGCAACTCGCTATTTTCAAGGTAATATTTACTGAGGTCGAGGTAGCCGGTTATCCCCGCCAGCAAGTTGTTAAAATCATGTGCCAAGCCCCCCGCGAACACGCCTAGCGATTCTAGTTTTGCCGATTTCTGCGCTTCTTGTTCCAACTTTAACTGCGCGGTAACATCCCGAAAGACCAACACTGCCCCAATAATATTGCTCTTTTGGTCTCGAATAGGGGCGCAGCTATCCATAATGACACGCTCAACCCCATCACGAGCTACCAGCAAGGTGTGGTTTTCCAACATAATTATCCGACCGCTATTTAGGGTTTCCCGGACGGGGCTTTCACGATGTTGGCGGGTTTCTTCATTCAAAAGGCTGAACACCGTATCCAGCGGAAGCCCGATTGCATCAGTGTGGCTCCAACCCGTCAACTCCTCCGCTACCCGATTGATGAGCGTAATATTGCCCTTCAAATCAGTGGTGATTACGCCATCACCGATAGAGCGCAGGGTCACGGAAAGCCGCTCTTTTTCATCCGCTAGTGCTTCATCCGCTTGTACCCGCTCTGTAATATCTATCACCACACCGCCTATCAAAGGCGGGTTGGATGAATCGCGGAGTGGGAATTTAGTAGTCAGCGCGTAGCCGGTAGAGCCATCCCCCCGTATATAAAGCTCTTGTGTTTCAAACGGTTTATCGGTTTCAAAAACTTTTAGGTTGTCTAAGCGGTACTGTTCCGCCATTTCTTCAGGGAATAATTCGAGGACGGTTTTACCTATAACCCGTTCCTTTTCATGCCCGGTCATGCGAGCGAAAGATTTGTTTACATAGCGAAACTCCCCTTCAACATCCGCTATCCAAGCAAGCATAGGGCTATTGTCCATAAAAGCTTGGAAACGCGCCTCGCTTCGGTGTAATGCTTCTTCAGCCTGTTTGCGCTCGGTTATATCGTGAGAAATTGCAGAGGCACCAATGATATTTCCGGCAGCATCCTTCAGCGGTGAAATGCTTAGCGAAACTTCAATCTCAGTGCCGTCTTTGCACAGGCGCAGCGTCTCATACCGATTAATATGCTCTCCTCGTCGAATAGTATCCAATAGGGGAGGCATTTCATCTTTACGATTTGGAAGAACCAACAGATTGATAGAACGCCCAATTATTTCCTCAGCGGTATAGCCATACATTCTGGTTGCGCCCTCATTCCAACTCAGAATTACCCCCTCTAGCGTTTTACTGATAATGGCATCCTCGGAATATTCCACGATAGCAGCCAGCTGCGCCTGCGTTTGAATGGCTTTTTTAAGCGCGGTAATATCCTGAAGCATGGATAGCATCACCGTTTCCCCGCCTAGTTCCACCAAATCAATGGAAATCAGCGTCTGAATTATTTGCCCATCTCGGCGCTTTAGAGACGTTTCAAGTGCATGAACGCTGCCCTCTTTAAGAAGAAGCTCTTGAAGCTGCTTTCTAGCTTCATAATCAGCCCACATACCCAGTTCGGCTGAAGTGCGCCCGATTATCTCCTCTTTGCTATAACCAAAAAGCTCTGCGGTATTATTATTAACATCGAGGATAAGACCTTCTGCGATAGTGGAAAGAATAGTCGCTATCGGGCTAGACTGGAATATTTTGGAGAATTTTGCCTCGCTCTCCTGCAAAGCCCTCTCCGCCAATTTGCGCTCGGTTACATCCCGGAAATAAACCGAAACCCCGCCTGCCGCCGGATAAACGCTGACCTCGACCCACTGCTGGAGTAAAACAGAAAAAGTCTCAAATTTAACCGGAATCTGCTCGGTAAGAACTTGGCGCAAATGCTGATACGGAGCCAAACCAACCATCTGCGGGAATATGTCCCAGATACGTTTGCCTAGCAAATCCTCTCGCCGCTTTTGCCACAATTGTTCGGTTTTACTATTTACATAGGTGAACCGCTCCTCGGAGTCCAGCGCGTAGAAAGCGTCACTAATGCTTTCGAGAATATTCACTGTGCGTAGGTTAGACCTCTCCAATGATTGCGCAGACCGTAGGCGCTCGGTAATATCCTGAAGTTGGGATAGCACAAGGGTTTTCCCGTTAAGCTCTAGTAACTCATAGGATGCTAGAGTGTGAATTACTTCTCCGTCCCGCCGCTTGAAAGAAACTTCAAACCCATTAAGATGACCATCTTTACGAAGACGTTCTGCAATATACTGTCTAGATTCGGGGGTAACCCAAATATCAAGTTCAACAGAGGTATGACCGACCATTTCTGTTCTGGTGTATCCGAAAAGCCCTAGAGTAGTGGTATTAACATCAAGAATACGACCTTCTGCGATGGTGGAAATAAAGGCGGCAACCGGGCTGGATTGGAATATTTTGGAGAATTTTGCCTCGCTCTCCCGCAAGGAAGCCTCCAACAGTTCATGTTCGGTTATATCGCGGAAGATGATGCTGGTTCGCGCTTCTCCATTAGCGTTGGTGAAAATTCTGGAAGCTAGGCCGACTTCAATTTTGACTCCATCCTTGCGGATAAAAGTCAGAACGCCCACGGCAAAGCCTTTTAGGATGCGCTGTTCCAGATATTCTGACAAGCGTGGATCGGATGTGTCCACTATGCCACCTCGACCCCCCGCTATTAATTCCTCTCTACTAAATCCCAGAATTCGGCAAGCAGCAGGGTTAGCGTCCAGAATGCCGCCATCCGGCGCAGTTAGCATTAAGCCGTCCATGCTGTTCTCAAAGAAAGTGTGGTAGATTTGCTCCGATTCTTGCAACAATCCTGTGGGTTGTGGGCTTTTGGGTATATCAATCTCTTTGCTCGCATCTTTCTGGAGAAAAACTAACAGCGAACCCTCAGCAGGATAAATTTGCACATCCAGATAGCTTTGCAACGGCGGGTAGTATTCCACAAAGTGGGCGGAGGTCTGTTCTTCCATAGCTCGCCGAAAATGCTGCTCAAATTGGGTATTGCCAAACGCTGGAAACGTACTCCAGAAATTTCCCCCCATTAATTCGGCGGCGTTACATATCAGCAGATTCGCCACAGATTGATTGAGATAGCGAAATTGCCAACCGGAATCAAGCGCTATGACAGCAGTTTGCAAATTATCCAACAGGGTAGGTAATATCATTCCGTTAGTAGGGCTAGAGTGCTGTAGAGGTGATTCTTGGTCGAATGGTTGGTGCATGTTAGACATAAACGTTAACTCTTTAAGGGGAGTAATAGCTAAAATATATTTGTTTGTATAAAAATTATAGCATATAGTACCAGTCCTTAAATAGTGTCAATCAAGGGTTGCTGCAAGAAACGTTTTTAGGCATGTAGCATGTGGTGTCCTTTTCAAATAAAAAAAGCACGCCCCTATACAGAGCGTGCCAAGCGTATTGCGTTATTATTGCTTCAAGAAGGTGGGGTAATTCTTCTCGGCAAGGTCGCCGATAATCGGCAATTTAACATACTTGCCGGACATCGACTGGATAATCATATAGATAATCAGTGCGAAGTAGCCCAAACCTACAAAGATACCAGCGATAGAAATAATCGTTCCGATAACCGGTATAAAGCCCAGTATAGCGCTGGCAATGTTCCACGCAAAAAGGGTTACACCCATGATAAAAGCTTGCATCGCGTTGAAGCGCACGAAGCGGTTTTGCTTCTCAATGGCGAGGATTACGATACCACCAACCAAAGAAAAGAGGTACGCCAGCAAACAGGCAATGTTGGGTTGCAAGCCGCTATTGTAAGGCTCGCTGATGTTTGGCTGCCCGCCCGGAGGCGCATAATAACCCTGCCCACCTCCATAGGGAGGTTGTCCGTATTGTTGCGGGGGTTGCTGTCCGTATTGAGGTGGCGGCGCGTATTGGGGAGGCTGGGGCTGCCCATATTGGGGTGGTTGCTGTCCGTATTGAGGTGGCGGCGCATAGGGAGGCTGGGGCTGCCCATATTGAGGCGGTTGCCCATAGGGTGGTTGACCGTTAGGCGGTTGCGGTGGCGGAGGACCGGGAGGGAACTGAGACATGGCTTTTCCTTTCCTTTAATGTTCCGAACAAACTGCTACCAATAGCGTCAGTTAAAATATAAGTTCTCTGATTAAAGATACCAGTTTATATTATCCGATTCTAACGCAAAATAATAGGGGTGCTTTAATCTCCCATCACACATTACGATACAACCGTGCCTTTTTATTATAGGCTATTTCTCAAATTGAACTATGAACTTTGTCACTTTTGACCGGAGTGGATACCGACTTATTGATATTCCCAATGCCTTTGATTAAATATTTATTGCCAACAACGTTGTGCAATTGGTAAGAATTTGCCTTGATACCCATTCACCAAAGTGCTACAATTTTCACGATTGCTTTACGTGCCTTTTTCCAGATATATATTTTAACGTGTTCAGGAGGATGATGTGGCTAGTCAGAAAGTTTATCGTACCGAGCTTAACCCGCTCCAATTCGTGCGTCGTAGTGCGCTTGTTTTCCCCGATAAAATTGCGGTGGTTCACGGGCAACGTCGCTATACCTACAAACAATTTGAAGAAAGAGTTTACCGATTGGCTAACGGTTTGCGTGCTGCTGGCTTGCAAAAGCACGACCGGGTTGCCTTTCTCTGTCCCAACATTCCTGCCCTGCTGGATGCACATTTTGGAGTGCCGGCAGCGGGTGGCATTCTGGTAGCGATTAACACCCGTTTGAGCGCACCCGAAATCGGTTATATCTTGCAGCACTCCGGCGCAAAATATCTGTTTGTGGATCGCGAGTTGCGCGGGTTGGTAATGGACGAGTATTTAGAGGGCGTACAGGTAGTGGTGGTGGAAGATACGGGCGAACCGGGCGATGCTTACGAGGATTTTCTCGCCGCTTCCTCCGCAGAACCGACCGTAAGCTGGCTTGAGGACGAAGAAGAAACCATCTCCATCAATTATACTTCCGGCACAACCGGACGACCAAAAGGGGTGATGTACACCTATCGCGGCGCCTTCCTGAATGCGCTAGGTGAAGTCATCGAAATCGGCATGAACTTTAACTCGGTTTATCTGTGGACGTTGCCTATGTTCCACTGCAACGGATGGTGCTTCACTTGGGCGGTTACGTCTGTTTCCGGCACACATGTTTGCTTGCGGAAAGTTGACCCCGATCTCATCTGGGATTTGTTCGAGAAAGAGGGCGTGACCCATTACAATGGCGCACCTACCGTTCAAATCAGCTTGGTCAATCACCCGAAAGCAAAGCCGATGGATCGCCAAATTACCGTAACGGTAGCGGGAGCGCCGCCTTCGCCCACCATTTTGGGACAATTGAAAGCTCTTAACTTCCGCCCTATCCATGTCTATGGCTTGACCGAAACTTACGGACCGTTCACCATTTGCGAGTGGCATCCCGAATGGAGCGTGCTTTCGGCAGAAGAACAGGCGCAGAAAATGGCAAGGCAGGGGCTTAGTTATCTGACCTATGATAACGTGCGTATTGTGGATGGCGAGATGGGCGATGTGCCGGCAAACGCCGATGTGATGGGCGAAGTGGTGATGCGTGGCAACGGAGTGATGAAGGGCTATTTCGAGCAGCCCGAAGCTACTACCGAAGCTTTCAAAGGCGGTTGGTTCCACTCCGGCGATATTGGGGTACGCCACCCGGACGATTATATCGAACTGCGCGACCGCAAGAAAGACATTATCATCTCCGGCGGCGAGAATATTTCGACCATTGAGGTAGAGCAGACTATCGCCAGACATCCGGCGGTACTGGAAGTGGCGGTAGTGGCAATTCCCGATGAGAAGTGGGGCGAGCGCCCGAAAGCCTTCGTAACACTCAAGCCGGGACAGAGCGCCACCGAGCAAGAGATTATTGCCTTCTGCAAGCAGAATCTTGCCAGCTTCAAAGCGCCCTCCTCAGTTGAGTTCGGCGAATTGCCCAAGACTTCCACCGGAAAAGTACAGAAGTTTGTGCTACGAGAGAAAGAGTGGGGCAACAAGAACAAGCGCGTGAACTAACGCGGAAAAGTGGACGCGCTCAAGGAACGGGAAATTCTTTGAGTGCGTACGGTTCACATTTTCGTATCGTCTCAAAAAGAGGGCTTACGAGGAAGGAACAAAGGAAGGTATAATAGAAACCTATGTTAGAAGAACTAGACCCCAGTAAAATAAATGTTAATAAACCAACGATAACGTAAAGCTAAGGAGCTTACGGCACGTATGCTAAGCATGAGTCTTTTAGAAGAGATGTCTCATTCTAAAACGGGTCAGGTGGGTGGGAATTCTGCTCAATATGCTACAATAACGCGAAGTTTTCTCAGGTCATATGCTAGTGAATATTGGAGGCGGGAGCATGTTTCAGCCCAACAAACCTTTCTACCAAGTAGAAGAATATCTCTGGCAGGAGCAAAGAGCCAAAATTAAAAACGAATATTTCGATGGGCAGATTTATTCGATGGCTGGCGGTAGCCCGGAGCATAGTCAGATTCAAGCTAATATCATCCTAGAACTGGGTACACTTTTACGAGGTAAAGATTGCCGAGTATTAACCAGCGACCTTAAAATTGGGGTGGAAAATAAGGCTGAGCTAAAAGTGCGAAGTGGGCAGAAAAAAAGCAGAGATTTTATCACCTACCCGGATGCCAGTGTGATTTGTGGTCAACTGCAATTTTATCGTGGAGATCGTTTCACGGTTGCCAACCCACTTATTCTGTTTGAGGTACTCAGTCCCTCAACTCGCAACTATGATACCAGCTTCAAATTAGAGCATTACCAGCGGATTACCAGCCTAAAAGCCTATATCATGCTTGATTCTGAGAGTATTTGGGTGCAGAGTTGCCAGCGGATCGGGGATGAAAACCGCTGGATTCTGGAAGAGTCTTTGGAAGATTTAGAAGACGTGCTACGGTTGGAAGCTTTAGGTCTGGAAATACCCCTAAGTCAGCTATATGAGCGGGTAGAATTTGAGGAATAAGTTAAGGTTGGTTTTTGCTAAGGAAATTGAGATAAGTCTTGTCCGTCTGCACGAGGGCATTGCCTTTGAAGAAAATGAGTAAAACCTTTGCGGCATACTCTTGAGCAGGGAAAATACGTTTGGACAAAGGACATATAGGTTCAAACGAGGGGTCAAATCCCTCGTTTTAGTTCAGGGCTTATTCCGCCTTCTCTTTAGACTTTGCCTTTTTTGCCTTCGTCTCTTGCACATTTTTGTAGCGCAAAATTTCGTAGCGAACTAGCTGTAACTTTTCGCCGAGTTCAGTATTGCCTTCCTCTACCATTTGCTCGCTCAGGGTATCAATGACTTCCAAAAGTTCCTCATCGAGATAAGGCTCATTAAGGCGCAGCACTTTGCGGCGGGTGATGGGGTCGTCGCGGGTTTCGATTAGGGCGTTGATAAGTTGCAGACGCGCCATATCTTCCAGAATTTCCTGCGTACCCATGCCTTCTTGCACCGCTTGAACCATTGCGATTACCACATCAAGGCTGCTGACAACGGTAGGGCGCAAGAGATATTCCGGCAACAGTTCGGCGGCTTGCTCCTGAGTGAGCGCGGAAAAGCGGGTATAGGGTTCTTCCTCACTGGGCGGGGAGGCGGCAGCGTCCGGTTCGGGAAACTCAATGCCCATGCGCTTGGCAATGTCGGTAATGGCGGTTTCGTAGGGCAGGCGTAAGGCATCGGCAATATCTTCTTGCGACATCTGCGCCACTCCCGGCACATATGCCACCAACAATTGTCTTTTCCCGTCATGGAAAACCAACGGCAGCGGCAAAATATTATCCGCCATGCAGTTGGGGCAAGTTTCGCGGTTGATTTCATGCACCAACAATTTCGCGGTTAGCTCTGTATCAAGCGCATCGAAGTAAATAACGCCATCCTGTTCCAGTTCAGTTTCGCAAGTTCCGCAGTTAAAGCGGCAGATAGCTTTCACAGCCATTTAGTCAATCCTCTTTTGCATGTCAGATAATTTCATGTGCTTTTTTGCTCAAGTCCCTTGTCTTAACTCAAGACTTCCCAAATTCATCGGGTGGGTGGTAATAGCTGACTCGCACCCGCGAGATGTCTTCGGTGTAACCCTCCGGCGGGAAATCGTAGCGGGTAATAGATGCATGTTGCGGGTACAAATTGGGCTGGCGAATACTTGCCAACTTGATGGGCAGCCCCACAAAATGAGCGTGAGTCACCACCACCGGGTCGCCATGCGAGACCGCCAGCACCTGCTTACCGTGATATTCTTTCAAGGTACGTTTAAAAAAGGTTAGCACCCGCGCCAGCACATCGTTCAAATCCTCGTCATCGGGCGAGGCAATCGGTTCATAGAAATTATAATCGCCCAATTCGCTCTGCAAGCGACCCTGATATTGGGTACGCACTTCCAGCAGCAATTTGCTCTGACGTAATTGCAGGTGCGGGTAACATTTTGCCATAATCGCGATAGTCTGTCGCGCTCGCAACAATGGCGAGGAGTACGCCGCCTCAATAGGTTGCCCACACAAGAACTTCCCTGTGATAGCGGCTTCCTTGCGCCCGGTTGCGCTCAACCCGAAACGTGGCATACGCCCGTAGAAGATTGCGCTGGGATTATAAACCTCACCGTGTCGTGCCAACCAGATTGTGCCGCCCGCCCCGATTTCTTCCGCGCTTAAGCCTTCCGGTTCTGTATGTAAGCCGGAGTAATTAAATTTGCCTTGATTATTCATCGTCGTCTGCTATGTTTGTGCTGCTTTCGCCCCGCCCGATATTCCAGCGCAGGTACGCTTCCATAAAGCCGTCAATTTCGCCATCTAATACGGCGGTGGTATCGCTTGTTTCAAAGCCTGTGCGGTGGTCTTTTACCATGTTATAAGGGTGTAACACATAGCTGCGAATCTGGCTACCCCATCCGGTTGGGCGATGTTCGCCTTTCAAACGTGCCTGTTCTTCCTCGCGCCGCTCAATTTCGCGCTCCAACAACCGCGCCTTCAACATCTTCATTGCCATTTCGCGATTCTGTAGTTGTGAGCGTTCGTTCTGGCAAGTTACTACGATACCGCTTGTTAGGTGAGTCATCCGTACTGCGCTATCGGTCTTGTTGATGTGCTGACCGCCCGCGCCGGTTGCCCGATAAGTATCCACTCGAATATCTTCCTCGCGTACCTCGATTTCGATGTTGTCCTCTACTTCGGGTAGCACTTCCACCAGCGCGAAACTGGTATGGCGGCGGTGATTGCCATCAAACGGGCTGAGGCGCACCAACCGATGCTGCCCTGCTTCTGAACGCACCAAACCGTAGGCGTTGCGCCCGTCTATTTCAAGCGTTGCGCTTTTGATGCCTGCTTCCTCACCGGGTGATAAGTCCACCAACTGCACCTTGAAGCGTTTTTTCTCAGCCCAGCGCGAGTACATACGTAAAACCATTTCCGCCCAATCCTGACTGTCGGTGCCGCCTTCGCGTGCGCTAATGGTGAGCAGTGCCGTGCGGTCATCATATGGTCCGTTGAACATCAAGTCGAACTCGCGCTCGCCCATTTCGCGCTGCAACTCTGCTAGGTCTTTTTGCAATTCGGCGAACGAGATATCATCGTCCTCCAGTTCTAGCAATTCTAGCAATTCTAGCGCGTCCAGAATACGCTGCCTGTACTCACTCCAGAAAGTGGTTTCTTCTTGCAAGCCAGTGAGGCGGCGCATAGTGCTTTGCGCTTTCGCCTGCTCATCCCAGAAGCCCGCTTCGGTGGATTCGCTTTCGAGTTTGGTTACTTCCTTACGTTTGTTAGGTAAGTCAAAGACGCACCTCGATTTCCTCGACCCGCTCTTTGAGGTCGTTCAATTGAGCTTTCAATTCGTTATAATCTGCCATTTTATCCCTTATTTTTCAAGCAATGTTAGTGATACCCAGCCCATTTTTTGCGTGGGCGGTATCTTTCCAAGTACATTATCCGCCCCGTTTAGCACAGTTCAGACGGGTTTGAGTAGCCATTCGCGGCTCTGGATAAAGCCCATGCTTGCCAATCTACTGAGCAGATAAAACTGCCGGGTGTTGGCATGGGCAAAGGCGCGACATGTTATGCTATATCTTTTTTATGAGCGGTTAGATAAATACCGCTTTGCTACCACGCTTCATATCCCACCTTTTCCGGCGATACATGCATCAAAAAATTTTGGGCGAAAACTACATCGAAGCTTTGGTTGGCAAAGGGCAATACCTCAACGCTGGCGCGTAATGCTGCTCAAATTATCTCATGTCTCATAATTCCTAACGACACTCGATTATACGCGCTGCTCCTTTGAGCGTCAACCGCGCGAAAATGATGGTTGAGTATGGAGACAGGGATAACCCACAGCTTTAATCAAAAATGGTTAGAAATCATCAAATCAACTAATTTGGCATATATAACTAAACTATTATTGGGATAATACTGGTGTAAGCTCGCCAGCCCGTTTTCTGAAGACCGCTGTAGCCCTATCATATAGCCTCAAAACAACGTATTTTTGTAGCATTAATCAGCATGTTATAGTTTGTGACATGCTATAATATATTAAATTAATTGGAAATAAAATAAACTAATATATTCAGAAAGTGTAATTGTAGATTAAACACATACCTAAAAATGAGCTTCTATTAACTTTTAGTTATCAAAAAGTGTTGTTATAGAAATTCTAGCGCTAATTCTTTGTTCTTTTAGATTATAGGAGAAGGTTATGGCTAACATGGGTTTGGATAAAATTGGCTCGATACTCTCATCCGTTGAGATTTCGACTCGTGCCGGTATCTCAAGATTCCCGGCTCCCATCAGGGCTTTTCTTGAACCGCTCGTGAAGCCTGATTTTATGGCAGTGCTGTCCCGCAATGTAAAAGCTCCAAGAATTGGGCTTTATGGTGCGGTAGGTTCGGGTAAGCCCGGTATTATCAATGCAATAATGAACGAGCGGGTACTACTGAAGGATGAGGAGAATGCTCTTCCGGTTTTGCTGGAGTACACCAGAGATACTTGGCCCATCAAATTTGTAGATATACCCACCGCAGAGGGCTGGAGTGAATTTTCACGCACCGAGCAAGTAATCGAGGAGATTATTGCTAATAAGATTGATATTTTGTTGGTGGCAAAGCCTGCCGAAAACTTCACTTTTTCTCAAGATGATATTACCTTTCTGTTGCTCTTGCGAGAAGCCTATCTGAAGCAATTAGGTATCGAGCTTCCTATTATACTGGTGGCAAACAAGGCTGACCCGGATAATGAGATACCTATCTCTCTTGACTCAATCTCCTTTCTTACCAATACTTACGTGCCGGTTTGCACCACTTGGAATAACCGAGTAGATGACCGCTATAATATCGAAGAATTGGTTATGGCAGTTTATGATAAATTGCCGGAAGTCTCCAAAGTAAGCTATGCTGCCGGTTCCTCCATACCCTCTCTGAAAATCAGCTTGGCTAAAAATATAACTTGGACGACTTCGCTGGTGGCAGCGGCAGTTTGTTTTGCCCCGCTTCCGGGCGCGGATGCCGCCAGCATCTATAACTTTCAAGTGAATTTGGTTGATTTAGTCGGACGCATTGGCGGTAAATCAGGAACCGGCAAAAATGATGCCACCGATTTTGTACGCTATTTGCGCCCTTATGGCATAAGCGATACCATGAATATGGTGACTAACCAGTTTGCCAAAATCACCGGTCCGCTTGGCTTGCCGATTAGCCTGACCACCGCTGCCAACGCCATTGGTTCAACTCTTGCTATCGGCGAAGCGGCAATCTCCTATTATATCGAGGGGGCGAAAATCGAGAAAACCAAAGACATTTTTGCAAAAGAAGACGAGCGCTACAAGACCAAGTTCAAGAAGGGCTTTTCCATAAGAGCAAACCGCAATAACCCTGCCGAAGGTTTTATTGTATTCAAGAGAGTTGGCGATGAATATAAAGCCGGTGCTGCGCCAGTGTATCTGGTAGTCGAGCGTTAGTTTTCTAATAATCGGCAGGGTAGGGCATTCTGCCTTATCTTGCTGATGTTATTACATTTTTCCGCAAAGGGCGGGAATTTTCGGCTTCAAGACCCCACTTGACCTGTTGGTGAAGGGTGGTAAAATGACCCAAGCGCAGTCCGGTGAAGGCTGCTGCCGCTTTAGCCAACGGGTTTATTTACAGCGTACCATCCGGCGATGGCTCCCGCAAAAAGCCATAAACCCTTCAAAGCGGTTGATATTCTATGATTTGTGCGGACAGGGTGATTTTACTCCTTGTCTAAATTTTTGAAGGAGGGTTTTTGCAACAGTATGTAATCCGGCTCAAGCCCGGTAAAGTTGCGCTATTGGTAGCGGGGCTATATTTGACGATAACACTGGCGTTGCTGTGGCGCATCCCATCATTAAACCCACAACTGCAAACCCTTCCAGACCGCCTTTTTGCCTTTATCCACCCCGGTTCTAACTGGGATTCTAACGGTGCGCGACCTTTCAATTTGGAGAAAATCGGCTACGATGGGCAGTTCTTTTATGATTTGGCTTTGAACCCTTTGCAACCGGCAACCCAACTAGATAGACCATCCTATCGGGAGGCGCGTTTGCTTTATCCGCTGGTAGTGCGCTTGTTATCGTTGGGACAGGCTGAATTGGTGCCGCTTATGCTGCTGTTGGTCAATTATGGGGCGATTGTGGCAACCACTTTTCTGTTGGCGCGTATGTTGGCGCGACTGGGTTCAGCCCCAATATGGGCGTTAGGTTACGCCCTCTGGCCCGGTACCTTGTGTGCCTACCTCTATGATTTGAGCGAACCGTTATGCTTTCTTCTTATAACGCTGGCATTAGGACTTTTCCTGACGCGCCCCGGCGCGGTGTGGCGCATCGCGGTGTTGCTGCTTTTAGCGAGCCTGACTAAAGAATTGGGTTTGCTGTTCGGCGCGGGTTGGTTGCTATACTATCTGAACCGGAGAGAATGGACAAATCTGGTGAAATTGGGGGTTGGCTGGCTGCTACCCTATGCCTTATGGCAAGGTTTTTTGCGGCTGTGGTTAGGGCAAGATGGCTTGAGTGCAGGGCATCCCTTCAACCTTTTCCCCTTGTCAGGTCTATGGAGCGCGGAAAGTTACCATCCACCTTTGGAAGAGCGGTTCACTATAATTCTGGCAACTACCGTACCCTTGCTGTGGCTGTGTTGGCGGTTGCGCCCCTTCTGGAACCGTAAATTGGTCAGGTTTAGCGCGGTTTATGGCGACTTGCTAATGCCGCTGTTGTTGTGTCAGGGTGCGTTTTTGCTGTTCTTGCCAACCGCCAGCTATATATATCTGGTGGATCATGCTCGCAACGCTACAGGTTTGCTGCTGGTGATATACCTGCTGCCCACTACGTTTTTTAGGCGGTTGCAAGTTTATTGCTTATTGGCAAGCGTGTTTTTAAGCGCATGGGTTTTAGGTATGTACTTTGTTAGCGGCAATGCTTTTATCTAGCTAATTTGAGGGTGCCTAACTTTGTACTTTGAGCGCAGGGGCGGTTACAAAGTCGGAAAAGGGTGTGCCTCCTCTTTATCCCCCATTGTTTTGGTGTTCGGGGCGTTACTTACCTACAGGCTGCCGAATAATGGTTTTCATCTTTTCGGCGGCGGTGCGGCGCGGGTCGCTCAGGTAGATTTCGTGGTGCTTGCCGCGCAATTGGTAGCCCTGCGCGTGGATATATTGGTGCAATTTCTGGATGGTGGGCGGCTCTGCTTCGTAAGGACCAAGGTGCATGATTTGCGCCGCCAAGCCTTCATGATAAGTTTCCAGCCGTACTTGTCGGATTGTATCCAGCCCCTTCTTCTTGAAAGCCTCGGTACTGGCTCTTTCCAATGCAGCAGGTGTAACTTGCGGCGGTTGCATAATCATTAATGTCCACTTCCAACCCGCTTTACTCTCCATGTTGAATTGGGACATATCATCCATCCACCACAGCCCTTGCAGCGGTGCAACGCTATATTCAACCGGTTCAGGCTCTTTTTTCAGGGCAAATTTCAGGGTGTAGGACAGCGAATAGAGCGCCTCAACCGCTGCGTTGAACTGTGCTGAAGTGTTGGGGTCGCCCTCACCATCAATCATCAGAAAAGGCAACGGCGGCACGTTCACTAGCGCGGCTTCTTTGGCGGAAGGGTTGAAAAGCTCTTTCATTTCTTTCTTGAAATCGAGAACGGGCATGGCAACCTCCTTTGTAAGAATAGTTTTTAATTATTTTCTGCCAAAACCTTTTTCCAATTGCCCCTGACTGAGGTGAATCATAGTGGGGCGACCATGAGCGCAAGCGCGGGGATTCTCGCAGCGTTCGAGTTGGGTAATAAGTTCGCGCATTTCTTCAGTGTTAAGGGTTTGTCCGGCGCGTACTGCCGCATGACAGGCGAGGCTGGCGGAGAGTTTATCGCGCCAAGAACGGGGCAGGTTGGTATCCGGTTCGTGCAGCAAATCGCTGCTGGAAGGGTTGCAACCGCCATCGCGCATACCTTCCGCTTCGTCTAGCATCTCTCCTAGACTCTTGATAGCATCGCGCCCGAACAGCATTGCCGGAACTGCCAACAAGCGATAGGTCAGGTCGCCAAACGGTTCAAGCTGAAAACCGAGTTCTTCCAACTCGTGGCGGTGTTCCTCATTTTCCAACATTAAGCGTTGGCGGGGCGTGAAATCCAGTAGCATCGGTTCAAGCAACAGTTGTGACTCGACTCGCTTGCCGTTGACCAACGCCTGAAAACGTTCGTACATCACCCGCTCATGGGCGGCATGCTGGTCAATCAGGTACATGCCATCAGGTCCTTCCGCCACAACATAAGCGCCGCTAACTTGCCCTATCACTCGCAGCAGGGGCAGACGCGGTTTAGTCATCACCGAATGTTCCGGCGCAATCGTAGGTGCGAATTGCTGCAAGGTTATCGCTTCGGGCGCATTTGAGGGCGGAGCAAAAGCCGCCTCGTCCATTAAATCCACACCCGCCGCGTTGTGGGGCAAATCTAGCGTTGCCTGAGTTTCGACATCAGGGATAGCGCTTTGCCCTTCTTCGGAAGGGGCGTACAGGCGGTCAAATGTTTGGAACAAACCGGCGCGAGGTGGCGTGGGCGGGGCGGCAAACGACCAAGCGGGGGTTTTGGAACCCGCCACCAACGCGGCGCGTACCGCTTTTTGCACTGCTCCAAAGATGCGCCGCTCATACAGAAAGCGCACCTCCGTTTTGGCAGGATGTACGTTCACATCCACTTCGGCGGGGTCAATCTCAATTAACACCACACAAGCGGGGAAACGTCCGCTCATAATCAGGCTGGTGTAGGCTTCTTGCACCGCATAGGTCAGCAAGCGACTTTGTACCCAACGGCGATTGATGAAAAATTGCATGAAATTGCGATTGGGCTTGCTGGCGGAAGGGTCGGCGGTAAAGCCCGTCACCGCTATATGGCTTTTGCCTTCCTCAAGGCTTTCCTCATCTTCGGGTAGAATCGGCAACATCGCTTGCGCTAGTTCTGCGCCGTACACCTTGCTGATAGCATCGCGCAAGTCGCCGTTGCCGCTAGTTTGCAGTACGGCGCGTCCTTCGCTCGCCAGCGCGAATTTTATCTCAGGGTAAGCCAGCGCGTAACTGTTTAGGATGTTGAGAATATGCCCTGCTTCGCTGGTGCCACTACGCGACCATTTCTGACGGGCAGGCAAATTATAGAACAGGTTACGCACAGTGATAATCGTGCCGGGGGGCGCCCCAGCCGGGCGATGGTAGGCACGTTGTCCATCCTCAAAAGCGATTTCGCTGCCGCTTTCCTCGAT